>JBCCLY010000063.1:0-10880 GCA_039026655.1 Cyanobacteria bacterium P01_C01_bin.38
TTCGTAGTTCGTAGGTTGGGTTGAACGAAGAGAAACCCAACATTTTCAAGGATTTAATTAATCTCGTCGCTATCAAACTAACCCGCCCAGGGTTGTAAACCCCGGTCTAATAGCAAAAGTCCTATTAATAAAGACTGGGGATTGTTTATTCTTTTGTAGGGTGCTGTGACGGTTATGAAAGATTATCAAGCACAACCAAAAAATTTGTTTTTACCGTCACGCACCAATTAACTGCCGTGGGGAGAGAGGATTTTTTTTACAGCCTCGGAGCGCTAAGGGAAACGCAAAGGAGCGCGGAGTAAATAATTGAGGTGAGGGGAGTTGAGATTAAAAGATATCGCAGACGACTCGGAAGCCGTAATCACGGTTGGCGACGAGCCAATATTCTTTACGACGAAGTGCTGAGCGACAATAACTAGGGTCGGATCTCCATGAACCACATCGTAGGACGCGATTGACGCTTTTATTATCGATCCAAGGTCTGTTATCTGTGGGCGCTCCTTTATAGTTCCAATGCCAGTTATCTTGGCACCATTCCCAGACATTCCCGTGCATATCGTATAATCCAAAAGCATTAGGAGGAAATTGACCCACGGGAATGGTTTGTTGTCGGTAATTTCCTAATACTTCCGAACTGTAGGTTTTAATTGCTTCATAATTTGCTAATTTGCTGGTAATGGTTTCCCCATAATGGAATGGTGTGGTTGTTCCGGCTCTACAAGCATATTCCCATTCTGCTTCACTAGGTAATCTGTATTTCTTTCCCGTTGCTTTAGATAACCTGGCACAAAATTCTATCGCATCATACCAAGATATCTGTTCTACAGGACGATTTTCTCCTTTAAAGCAAGAAGCGTCTACTTTTAATTTTCGCTTTCTTTTCGGTAATTTAGCCACTGTTTGCCATTGAGCTTGGGTGACTGAGAATTTACCCATGTAGAATGGTTGTACCGTTACTTCATGTTGTGGTTGTTCGCTGCTATGTCTACCTTTTTCTGTATTTGGTGAACCCATCATAAATGTACCACCGGGAATATAAGCCATTTCTAAATCAATCCCATTACCCAAGTCTTCAACAAAATATCTTGCTAAATACTGCCGACGTTGAATTATCTCACCACAACGGTTTACAGTTACGACTTCAATTGATTCCAATCCTTGTAATGCTCGCTTTACTTTCTGTTCCGATAAAGGAATTAATAATGAATAAGCTTGAATTTGAACTTTAGGAAATTCATCTTGCAAAGCTTTAATAATTAAATCTAAACCCGCTTCCCCATAATTTAAAGCTTGATGAAGCGCTTTTATCCTTACTTCTGGATTTTCATTACTCAACCGCAGTTTTACACCTTCTATTCCACCTAAAACTGCTGCACCTTCCGGAGCTTGATTTTCACCACCAAGTACTGCATCGTATGGTTTTGGCTGTTGATGTTCCATGAATAAGATATTGATTCCACCTTATTTGTTATGTCAGATATTTTTCTAAAATAGATTAGTGATTTTACTTAAAATGAAATTGGCGATCGCCTTAATTAAATTTCTCGCGTTTCTAATTAAAAATCGTCCTAATTCAACTACAGTAGAGCTTTTATTTTCTATTCCGATAAAGGAATTAATGGTCATTGCTGGATATTAGGGATTTATAATTTTATTAATCTGGTATCGGTTGGGGTATGTTTTTTACAGCTATATTCTCTCAAAAGACATTACACGTAACCCGAAAACCGACATAGTAACCTAAAGGTATGTAAGAATCCCCAAGCTCGAAACGTTTCGCAGAGCGTGAGTATTCAGGATTAAGATTCCACGAACCACCGCGTAATACTCGCTTATTAGAACCTTGATAAATCCGTGGATTACCATTTAATGGTGCTTTGTTATGATTTCTATGCCAGGTATCTTGACACCATTCCCAAACATTTCCATGCATATCATATAAGCCAAAAGCGTTAGGAGGGAATTGTCCGACTGAAGTTAATTGGTTTCTCCATTCTCCTTTCGGTTCGTTTAAATATGTATTGTCCGCTCTATAATTAGCTAATTCACCAGTTATTGTTTTGCCGTAGTGGAATGGTGTAGTAGTTCCGGCTCTACAAGCGTATTCCCATTCTGCTTCGCTGGGTAATCCGTATTTTTTTCCGGTTGCTTTTGACAATCTCGAACAAAATTCTACTGCATCATGCCAGGTTATATCGCATACAGGACGATTTTTTCCTCCGAAATAACGAGAATCAGCGTCTAAATCCAAATTTATTTTAGGTAATTGAGCTACTGCTCTCCATTGTGCTTGAGTAACTGGATATTTCCCCATGAAGAAGGGTTTTATTGTAACTTGATGTTGGGGACGTTCGTTATTGTCGCTTAATCTTTCTGTTTGTGGTGAACCCATGATAAAAGTACCACCAGGAATGTAAGCCATTTCCAAGGTTTTATCATTACCCAAATCTTCAAGTAAATATTCCCGAAGTCGCTGCTTTCGATAAAGTTGACGTTGGATAATTTTATCCAAATTTTCAGTGTAGTATTTAGCTAAACTCTGTTGACGCTGAATTATTTCACCACTACGGTTTACTGTAACGACTTCAATCAACTCTAATTTCAAACCTAAAGGCTGAAATTCTTGTAATGCTTTTTTAACTTTGATTTCGTTTCGCGGAGTTAATATTGAATAAGCTTTGGCTTGTACTAATGGTGATTCATCTTTTAAAGCTTTGATAATTAAATCTATTCCACCTTCTTTGTAATTTAAAGCTTGTTCAACTGCTATTATCCTTATTTGGGGATTTGAATTATTTAATTTTTTCTTTACACCTTCTATTCCACCGAGTACTGCTGCATATGCAGAAGGTTGATTTTGACCACCTAATACTGCATCGTATGGTTGAGGATTTTGATTATCTGACATCTGAAAAGCGGGGAACTTGTTTTTTATTTATTGTTCCCAGATGAATTTAAAAAATAATCATTTCAATTTGTAAACCACTTGAAATAAGAATGTTGGCAAAGGCGATCGCGTTAAATAAAGCTGAATTTTGTAACTGTTCCGATACGGGAATTGATAGCCATCGTGGGGAAGATATTTTGTTGTTGTATAAGGATTTTCCGTTATTCCGGTAAATGTAGAGACGCGTTAGCGAAGCGTGCCCGATAGGGCATTATATCGCGTCTCTACAAATCAATGCGTGGGCAAACGAGGGGTTTGATCTACCATTCGCCAGCAGTATCCTTATAAAGGAGAAGGGAAGAGGCAAATTTAAAGCTGTACGCTATATTCTGATACCGGAATAAAAAACCCTTCTAGACGCACAGAGCGCAGAGGAAAGAGGAAAGAGGTAAAAAAGATAGGTAATCGCAGGTTTGTAGTTGGGACTTTAGTCCTCAGAGCGCTAAAGCGCCAACTACAAACCTATCAAGATTTATGGGACAGACCAGTAGTTACATTCTTCTTATTCCCTAATCCCTACTCCCTACTCCCTACAAAGAAAATTCAAATCCAAATACAGCATCATTAAAATCATTATCGCTTTCACCAAGATTTGCTGGTAAATCTTCAAAACCGAAGATGTTATTTCCACGGGCTTGTAAATGGGAAACTCCATCGGGATTGGCTGCGGTAAATCCAAAATAAGCTACTGGATCTTCACGAAATTCGGCCGGATTATTAAATGCATTGCCTTCTCCACCTTCGCTATCCACAAATCCATCAAAGCCTAAGTCACCACCGTTAGCAATAATAAAGGGAGAATACAAAGTTCCTCCATCAAGAATTACACTGCCAAATTCCTCAACTGAGGTGTTATCATCTTCATCTCCAAATCCACCTGCTTCGACAACAAAGTTATCAATTCGGTTTTCAATTGCTGCTAATGCATAACCTTCTTGTCCCGGAAGTATATCACCTATACCGTCACCATTAGTATCTATAGAACCGTTTGCATCTGCTATTTCGTAAAAGCCAATCAGGTTATCAAATCCTGCTTCCGTTCCTAAATCTGAGATATCGTCAATTAATCTCGCTACGATATCAGTTCCAGCATTTGTAGGAGTTGTATCGAATATCAAGCTGTTGAGTGTATTGTCTTCGTTGCTATCAAATACAATATTGACAATTTCACCATTTTCTGATTCTGGTGGTTCTAATTCTGAAACTTCTCCCACATTTATCTGTACCGTTGCCGGTGCGGAAGTTAATTCGCCATCGCTAACTGTATAAGTAAAACTATCTGTACCGTTGAATCCTTCGAGGGGAGTATATGTAAATGAGCCTTCGCTGCTAAAGGTGTAGCTACCATTGGTGGGATTTTCGATAACTGTAGCGTTTAATCTATTCCCTTCTGCATCGGTATCGTTTGCCAATACTCCAGAAGCAACATCTACAGTTAAAGCTTCTCCTGTGGGAGTTGTATAAATATCGTTTTGAGCGACTGGAGCAGTATTAGTTAAAGTTCCCACATTTATCTGTACCGTTGCGGGTTCGGAAGTTAAGGTACCGTCATCGATTGTGTAGGTAAAACTATCTGTACCGTTGAAACCTTCGAGGGGAGTATATATAAATGAACCGTCGCTGCTAAAGGTTAGACTACCGCTATCGGGAGCATCTCCAATCGTAGCGCTTAGGCGATCGCCTTGGTTTGCATCAGTATCGTTTGCCAATAATCCGGAAGCGACATCTACATTTAAAGGTTGATTTGCAGCAATTGTGTAAATATCATTTTGAGCTATTGGAGCAGCGTTTTCTTCCGGTTCATTTTCTGAAACTTCTCCCACATTTATCTGTACCGTTGCCGGATCGGAAGTTAAAATACCATCGCTAACAGTATAAGTAAAACTATCCGTACCGTTGAAACCTTCAAGGGGAGTATATATAAATGAGCCGTCGCTGGTAAAGGTGTAGCTACCATTGGTGGGATTATCAACAACCGTAGCGTTTAATCTATCGCCCTCGGCATCCGTATCGTTTGCCAATACTCCGGAAGCAACATCTACATTTAAAGGTTGATTTGCAGCAGTTGTATAAATATCGTTTTGGGCAACTGGGGAAGTATTGTTTCCCGGTACAACATTTATCTGTACCGTTGCAGGTGCGGAAGTGAATTCGCCATCGCTAACCGTATAAGAAAAACTATCGGTGCCGCTAAATCGATCCAGGGAAGTGTATGTAAACGAACCATCGCTGCTAAAAGTGTAACTACCGCTATCGGGATTATCCACAATAGCAGCCACAAGGCGATCGCCCTCCGAGTCAGTATCATTTGTCAAAACACCAGAAGCGACATCCACATTTAAAGGTTCACCAGAAGCAACCGTGTAAATATCATTTTGAGCAACCGGAGGGCTATTACTAGTTTGTTGAGGTACTATCGATTGCTGTTGCAATTCATTTTCCCTTTCTTCAGGATTTGCGTTAATTTGAGTTGCCATAATTCAATTGCTAAAACTACACTAAGTTTCCAGTTTTTTAATGGAGGTGGTTTATATTACAAAGGTGTAATAGCCTTTATATAACTTAGATAAAGAATTGCAAATAATCCTAAAGGAATAAAAAGGTCAATTAAAATTGCTTTTACTACGTAAATAGCACAATCATAGATAATACAAATCTTTCACCCACTACAGCTATATAGATAATTTATGATTTATAGGGAGTAGGGAGTAGGGAGTAGGGAGTAGGGAATGGGGAATAGGGAACAGGGAACAGGGAATAGGGAGTAGGTAATTGATAATTGTTAATTGGTAATTGATTTCTACCCCCTCTACCCCCTCTCCCCCCTCTCCCTCACTCCCACTCTAAATTAAGACTTTCATAACCACGGTCTAATAATGTGGGAATGTGATTTAATTCTTGATTGGGAACGATTTGTAAATTGGGTATTCTAGCCGATAATATTTCTATGGCAACTTTTGCGTGTCTGCGGGCTAAGTTGTAACCCAAGCAGTGATGTTTTCCATGACTAAATGCAAGATGGTTAACGGGTGCTTCTTGGAAACGATTAATATCAAGGCGATCGCCATTTACGTATTGTTTAGAATCGCGATTTGCACTAGCGAATAGTAAAAGCACTCGACTATCTTCTGGTATTGTCACTTCTGAAAGAGTAACTTGTTGAGTAGTAACTCGAATCATTGTTGGTGCTGATGTATCGTATCTGAGTACTTCTTCTACTGCTGCGGGAATCAACGCAGGATTTTCGTGTAAACTTTGCCAAACATGAGAGTTTTCTGCCAACAATTTAACTGCTGTACCAATTAGACTTGCAGTTGTTTTATGTCCTGCTATAACTATCTCACATAAAAGCAAAACCTGTTCGGGTAAAGTTAAGTTGCTGGTTTGTAATTCGCTAATTAAATCATCACCAGGAGCAAAACGTCTTGCTTCGATTAAACTGGCAAGATAATTTTGTAAAGCAACATAATTTTTAGCACATTCGATTTGACGCTCTGGAGTTAAAGGTGTGGAAAATAAAGCTGAAGTGCTATTACCGGCTTTTTTCACTAACGGCATTTTATCTAAAGGTACCCCATACATTTTTAAGATAACTTCGAGGGGTAAAGGATGAGCAAATTCAGAAACAATTTCTACAGTACCCTTATCAATAAAATTATCTACCAATTGATTAGCAGTAGCTCGAATTGATTCCTCAGCTTTCATTAATCGTTGCGGCGCAAAAGCTTTTTGTAAAGGAGCGCGCAACCTTTTATGCTCGTTACCATCGCTACCAATTAAAGAAACAACCGGAAAACCTTTACGCAACTCTGTAATTACTTCCGGAGTGAACTCCCCAATAGCTTGCAGGCTTTTCGCCGAAGAAAATATCTCAGGCTTCTTGAGTACTTGTAAAACATCATCATATCGTGTAATTACATAAGCATTCAACAAATCGCTATAAAATACAGGCTCCTCATTTCTCGCACGTTGATAAAAATCATAAGGATTATCAAGCAACTCCTTAGAAAAAGGCTTGTATTCATTCCCAGCATGAAACGGACACTTATTTTCAATCATTGGTTTAATTCCTTAATTTGATAGTTGATAGTTGATAGTTGATAGTTGATAGTTGGTAGTTGGTAGTTGATAGTTGGTAGTTGGTATTTGGTAGTTGGTAGTTGGTAGTTGGTAATTGGTAAACACCTTTAACCTCTAACCTTTAACCTGTTTTAAACATCCCATTCAACAAATAGATTGCTACAGCCACGACTTCTTAATGTAGGAATATAAGTAAATTCTTGATTGGGTTGAAGTCTGAGGTTTGGCAATCTTGCGGATAATATTTGCAATGCGATACGGGCTTCGGTAAGAGCTAATCTGGAACCAATACAGCGATGCATTCCATACCCAAAGGCTAAATGAGGAGTATTTTTTTGCTGGAATCTTTTGATATCGAAGTTTTCTGCATTTTCGTATTTGGTTTCATCGCGGTTTGCCGAAGCATACATTAAAAATAATTTGGTACCTTTGGGTAAAATTAATCCTCCGAGATCAACTGTTCCGGTAGTGGTACGATTTACAGTAGGTACGGGAGCGTCGTATCTTAATGCTTCTTCAACAACACCAGGAATAATAGATGGATTTTCGCGAATTGCTTGCCATAACTCGGGTTTTTCCAACAGAATTTTTAAAGCATTTCCGATTAAATGGCTGGTAGTTTTATGTCCGGCAAATATTAACCCACATAAAACCATTACCATATCCGGCATAGTTAAATCCGAATCTTGGATATTGCTAATTAAATCGTCTTGAGGTAATTTTTGTCTTTGCTCGATTAAATCTGCAACCATGTACTGTAATGAGACAAAGCTGCGAGCGCATTCAACTTGTCTAACTGGTGTTAATGGAGAAGAAAACAACTCCGCCATATCATTGCAATATACTTTGATATCCGACATCTTTTCTAAAGGAACACCGTATAGATTAAGAATTACCTCCAACGGCATTGGAAAAGCAAATTGTTCGAGAATATCTGTACTACCATCCTTGATAAAACTATTTACCAATCTATTTGCAGTTTTACAAACCGAACCTTCCATCTCTTTAATACGTGCAGGTGCAAAAACTTTAAGTAAAGGCTCTTTCAAAAATTTGTGACGAGAGCCATCACTATTTACTAAATCGGAAACGAAAGGAAATCCAGTCCGTAAAACATCAATGGTTTCCTTTGAGTATTCCCCAATTGGCTGTAAATTATCCTTAGAAGAGTATGTTACAGGATCTTTTAAGATGGTAATTATATCCTGGTAACTAGTTACAACATAACCATCTAATTCAAAACTGTAGAATATTGGCTCTTTGCTTCTGGCTTCTTCATAAAACGAATAAGGGTTTGAAAGTTGAGAATCACTAAAAGGTTGATATTTATCAGCTACTTTTTCTTTCTGCCAACTTTGATTATGAAAAGGACAACCTTGTTTTTGTGATTCTGTCGTATTTAGTGAATTCATGATTAGTTCCCTTCAAATTATAAATTTACTTTTACTTGACGCTCTTTACGAAGTCTAAATATTAGTTAGAAAGCATTTAATTGATTTAGTTTATACTTTTTAATTTAATTTCCGCTTTCTTATTATTTCAATAGGGGCAATAAAATCTTATTTATGCAATCTGCTGTTGATTTTTCAATTATTCAATTTTTTCAACTTCTCCTATAGCAATACGCACGATGAGTCGTGAGAAAGCTAGGTACCAGAAACCCGGTTTTTCCAAAAAACCGGGTTTCTAAAATCTCACTTCGGGATTTAGGAATGCTATATAGTCATCTCCATTATTACCAGCAATTAAAAATCCCCACATCTGGATTAGATGGGGGAGAGGGGGTAGAGGGGGGAGAGGGGAATAATCAATTAACAATTACCAATTACCAACTACCCACTACCAACTACCCATTACCAATTCAAACATGATCGTGTCCCCATAACCCTTTGGCATCCCTTGGCGAACGAAAACCAATTTGTAAATGCTTTGGGCCATGAAAGACTATATTATCTGCCCATTCGATCGAATCTTCTTTCAAACTCAAATTTGGCAATCTATTAATTAAAGTATTTAACGCAATAGTGACTTCAGCACGCGCTAAAGATGAACCCAAACAATAATGTATTCCGCTTCCGAAACCGCTATGCTTGATTGCTTCTCGTTGAAAATTTAATTCATCGGGATTTTCAAACTGTTCCTCATCGCGATTTGCTGAACCCAGAATTAAATTAACACTGTCGCCACGTTTAATTACCTTGCCGCCAATTTCAAAATCTTCATAAGCCCAACGACTTACCATTTGTACCGGGGAATCATATCTTACCAACTCCTCCACCGAAAAAGGAATTAATTCCGGGTGCGATCGCAACAGCTTTAATTGTCTGGGATGACGCAATAGAGCCAATATCCCCTTAGTTATCAAATTAACTGTAGTTTCATGTCCCGCAGTTAACAAGTGAATACACGTAGCTAATATTTCCTCATCGTTTAATTTATTTCCTTCATCCCTTGCCTTAACTAAAGCAGTAATTAAATCCTTACCAGGTTGTTGATGTCTTTTAGCAATTTCCTTCTTAAAATATTCAATAAATCCTTGAGTAGCAGCTTCCGCTTGTTCATATATTTCCGGGGATGGAGTCAAACGAGAAGCACTAGCCTGTTGCAATGCTAATGCCCATTCTCTAAATAAAGGTCGATCTTTAGGGTCAACACCCAACATATCGGCAATTACCATAATTGGTAAAGGGAAAGCAAAATCTTCAACCAAATCCATTTCACCTTGCAAATGAACTCGATCTAAAAGACAATCAGCTATTCCGATAATGGCAGGTTTGAGATTTTCAACCATTTTGGCAGAAAATACCTTATTTACAATAGTTCTTAATCTGGTATGAGTAGGTGCATCGCGAAACACCATCCAATTACTCACCATCGAACTAAATCCCCGATAAGCCTTTGGTACAGGTGCCCCCTCACCATCATTTCTTACCTTACTAGCCTCCCTACCAAACTTCGGACTTTCCATCACCTTCATAACATCCCGATAGCGGAATAGATACCAAGCACCATCTAATCGAGGATTTGCAGAAACTCCCCAATGTACAGGATCTTCCTTTCTATAAAGACTGTAATAAGGATAAGGATTGCTAATTACTTCTTTGACAAATGGATTTAATCTTTCAACTGTAGAAATAGACATATATACTCGCAGAGATTTTTTTAATTCCTTATTTATTTATAGGGATTAGGAAATTCAGATTATGCAAAAGTAGTTAGGAGTTAGGAGTTAGGAGTTAGGAGTTAGGAGTTCGTAGGTTGGGTTAAAAGCACGAATAATATATCTACTCCCATTCAATATTTAACTAAAGCTTTTAACCCAACATCCAGGTTTTGGTTACACATTACTGATGTTGGGTTAAAGACGTTTATGTCAATTTTATTTTTTTGATTGTATGGTAAGTACGTCTTTAACCCAACCTACTTTCTACTTTCTACCCAAGGCGATCGCCGCATCATGATTGTTGTTGATTAATTTGATTTTTCTCACACAAGGTAGGTTGGGTTAAAAGCACGAATAATATATCTGCTCCCATTCAATATTTGACTAAAGCTTTTAACCCAACATCCAGGTTTTGGTTACACATTGCTGATGTTGGGTTAAAGACGTTTATGTCAATTTTATTTTTTTGATTGTATGGTAAGTACGTCTTTAACCCAACCTACAAATCATAGAAAATGTAGATAGTAGGTTGGGTTAAAAGCACGAATAATATATCTACTCCCATTCAATATTTAACTAAAGCTTTTAACCCAACATCCAGATTTTGGTTATACATTGCTGATGTTGGGTTAAAGACGTTTATGTCAATTTTATTTTTTTGATTGTATGGTAAGTACGTCTTTAACCCAA
>JBCCLY010000064.1:0-10623 GCA_039026655.1 Cyanobacteria bacterium P01_C01_bin.38
TTTATTTTTATTTTTATTTTAATTCTAATCTTAAATATTAAATATTGAATTTGGTTATATAAATCTGTGATTAACTTTAATTAGTAAGATTAATATTACGAATATCAAAATGGAATATTTCAAGTTCGGAAAAGACTTTATTTAATCTGGATATAATGAAAATATTTAACATTAAACAAATCAAAATATTATTTTTATTAGTCTTTTCTTTAGTAATCGCTAATGCGATAATTTCCTATACCAATATTATAAATTTAAATGCAAATCAACAAAGTATAAATAATTCGTATGAAATTATAATTCGGCTAGAAAAGACGCTTTCTGCATTTAAAGATGCTCAAGCAGCACGCAATAATTATTTAACTTCAACTAATATAGATTATTTAAAAAACTATGACTTCACACGAGAGCAAATTAATAAAAATATCCAGTTTGTAAAAAAAACAAATAAATATAATCATTACCAAAAAAAACAAAATATTTCATTGCTTGAAAGCAAAATAAATCATCAATTCGGCGCAATCGATCGACAATTTAATCTTAAACAGAAAAATCCTGTCAATCTATCTCAAGATTTAGCTTTAAATAGTGATGTAATAAAGCTGGTATCCAAGCTTGAAAAAATCGAGAAAAATAATTTATTAAATCAAACTAATTTATCAAAAATTAGCTTTCACAAAGCTGTAATTGCTTTTCTAATTGCTGGTTTTGGCAACTTAGCATTAATTGCACAACTTTATTATCTGATTAAAAACTACGTAATTAAACTCAAAAAAACAGAAATTGCTTTACGACACAGCGAAAACCGCTTGCAGACAATAATTGATGCAAAACCAGAATCTGTTAAGTTAATAGACAATAATGGTACCCTCTTAGAAATTAATACCTCCGGGATAGAAATGATGGAGGCAGAAAGCGCCGATGTTTTAATTGGGCGATCGATTTGTTCAACAGTTACTCCAGAGTATCAAAATGCTTATAGAGTAATGCATGAAAGCGTTTGTCGCGGTAATAAGGAAACTTTGGAATTCGAGATGATTGGATTCAAAGGTACTCGTCGCTGGATGAAAACATATGCCGTACCGTTACCAACTGAAAATTACAGCAGTTTTTTGCATTTAGCGATAACTCAAGACATTACCCAGCGTAAAGCTTCAGAACAAAAGCTTCAAGAACAAGCAGCACTATTAGATGTAGTGACAAACGCAATTTTAGTCAAAGATATTCATAATCGAATTTTATATTGGAATAAAGGGGCCGAAAATATCTACGGTTGGCAAGCATTTGAAGTTCATGGTGAAAAATCATCGCAATTATTACATAAAGAATATTCTTCCGAACAAGATGATGCACTTTTAAGCGTTATTAATCAAGGATTTTGGCAGGGAGAATTACATCAAGTAACCAAAAACGGTAAAGAAATTGTTGTAGAAAGTCGATGGACTTTATTACGAGATGAAAAAGGGCAGCCAAAATCAATTTTGGCAGAAAATACAGAAATTACTAAGAAGAAACAGCTTGAAACTCAACTTTTAAGAACTCAGCGTTTAGAAAGTATCGGTACCTTAGCAGGTGGAATTGCTCACGATTTAAACAATGTATTAGCACCAATTTTAATGTCGGTACAATTATTAGAAAGAAAACTGTACGATTCGCAGCATTTAAGATTGCTCAAAACTTTAGAAAATAATGCTCAACGCGGAGCTAGTTTAATCAAACAATTATTATCCTTTGCTAGAGGTGTTGAAGGTAAACATACCCTGCTTCAAATCAAATATTTAATTGCAGAAATTGAAGAAGTTGTCAGAGAAACTTTTCCGAAATCAATTAAATTAAATGTAAATATCCCTTCAGATTTGAATTACGTTTACGGAGATGCCACCCAATTACATCAGGTGCTGCTTAACTTAGTCGTCAATGCCCGCGATGCAATGCCCAAGGGAGGCAAGTTAGAAATAAAGGTCGAAAATCTCTCGATCGATGAATATTATGCCCAAAATAATACCTATGCCAAAACAGGTGCTTACATTGCAGTCACCGTGACTGATACCGGAATAGGTATGCATCCAGGAATTCAAGAACGTATTTTTGAACCGTTTTTTACCACCAAAGAAATAGGAAAAGGTACGGGTTTAGGTCTTTCTACTGCTCTAAGTATTGTTAAGAGCCACGGTGGTTTCGTGAATGTTTGCAGCAAGTTAAATAAAGGTACCATCGTTAAAATTTATTTACCCATCCAACCCTATGAACAAACAAGTGTTTCCTGGTGCGATGAATCTGAAGACTTGAATGGGAATGGAGAATTAATTTTGATCGTTGATGATGAACCAGCTATCCGTAAAATTACCAAGTCATCTTTAGAAGCATATAATTACCGGGTATTGACAGCATCTAACGGCATTGAAGCAATAAAAATTTATACTAAATATCAACAAGAAATTAATTTAATCTTGCTGGATATGATGATGCCTGAAATGGATGGTGAAACTACCATAGAGGTGTTACAAAAAATAAACGGTAAAGTAAAAATTGTTGCTATCAGCGGCTTGATTTCAAATTATGATTCAGCTTCAGAGCGCAGTCTTAATGTAAAAGCTTTTATGTCAAAACCCTGTACTGGTAAGGATTTGTTAAATACTATAGCTAAAGTTAGCAGAGAATTTAGATAGACTTTATACAATATTTTTTAGAGTATATATTTTTTTTATCTTTGTTTTTGTTACCATTAATAAAATTTTTAGTATCAAATATCAGTTATGGCTTTATACGCTGAATTGCATAGACATTTGGGCGGTTCGGTTGTACCTCGGATTTTATGGGGATATTTCGAGCGTCATTCCAACGAGTTAGTCAAAAACTTTCAGAATTATCAAGAATTTGAAGAGTTTTACACAAAACCGCGCAATACCCTCGAAGAATATCTAGAATTGCATACTTTAGTTGAAAGCGTGCAAAATGTAGAAACTTTGCCTTATTTTATTTATCGTTTGGTACGCGGTGCATATATTTTTGAAAATTTAGCGTATTTAGAATTGCGCTATACTCCCTACCTGCGAACCCCAGAGCATTTAAGTCAATCGCAAAGAATTGACAAAATGGCGGAGATTGTTGACGTTGTGGGTAAAGCCAGTAAAGTCCCCGAATATCCGATTGTTACCAGTCAAATTTTGTGTATGCACTCGCGGCTTCCCTATGAGGTAAATAAAGCGATTGTAGATTTAGCCGCTCAAAATAGACAATATGTATGTGCTGTAGATGTAGCCGGAGGAGACAGTGCTTATAAAGAACGTATGGAAGAATGGAAAAAGCTTTACGAATATGCTTTATCGGTAGGTTTAAATACTACCGGACACGTTTATGAAACCCAAGCTGGCTGTCATCCAGAATTATTACCTTATTTGATGCGAATTGGACACGGTATTCAGATTCCGTTGCTAAATCCAGATTTACTTAAGGATGTAGCTAAACGCGGACAATGTTTGGAAGTTTGTCCGACAACTTACATTAAAACGGGAACCTTGGAAGATATTCGACAGTTAAAGTTGGTTTTTGAGCGTTGTTTTGATGCTGGGGTAGATATCGCTATTTGTACCGATAACGCCGGGTTACACAACGTGCGTTTGCCATTTGAGTACGAAAATCTTTTGACTTACGATATTATCGGCTTTGAAATGCTTCAAGCTTGTCAAGATGCTGCTTTCCGTCATGCCTTTGCTTGGCCATACGGAGGCGAACGTCCGGCGCAGTTGTTAAATGGTTTACTTCATCCCCAACCACAAAAAGCTGCAATGGCTAATAGGTAATTGGTGATTAGTAATTAGCAATTAGTTAAAAAGTGATTTTTGTTGCAGCGAGTGAATTTTTTTTTTTGTAAAGCAGTGAGTTATCGCTATATACAGCGTATTTCATTTTTATGATGTACATTTGGACGGACAAGGATGTCCATCCCACAAGAGTTTGACTTCTCATTTCTGTACAAAATATTTGATTTTTTTAAGGTACATTCGGACGGACGAGGATGTCATGTCCCGCAGTCGCTACAACGGAGGGAACCTCCGCGCACGCCGCGCTGCTCTCCATCCCACAAGAGTTTGACTGCATTAAAGCTTTTAAACAAGAATGTCTTATTCGTAATTTGAAAAACTTTCGTCTAATTATATCGCCGTTGATGCAAGTGAAATAACTGGCTTTACTTTGGGAAGGTTGAGTCTTCTCGCTTAATTCCTAATTCCTCTAGAAGCTCTTCAATAGTTTGAGGTTTAATTTTTCCAGTTTTACCTCCTCAATTGCTTCTAACAGATGTTTTGCATTTGCAGGAGTCTTGAACAGATAAACTGTTTCTACCAAACTTCTTAAATCTGATTCTGTAATCAATCCTAAATTCTCGTCATTGTAATACATATATATCTTTTATAGCGTTTCTCAGTCTATTGAAGTACACATAGAAACCTCACCCCTAACCCCTCTCCTTATTAAAGAGAGGGGGAAAGAAGCAAACTGTACCTCAGTTGCTGTAGGAACGCTATAGTATTTCACCATATTAATTTTAAAAGGTTTGTAGTTGGGACTTTAGTCCTCCGGAGCGATAAATCGCTTACTACGAACCTTTTTACCCATCAAAATATCAGCTATAAATTATAAATAATGAATACACTATCACTCTGTATAATCACTATCTATAAAAGTAATATTTAGTTATATTATTATGGCTAAAGCTTCGCAATTCAATGAAAATCGCAGATAAATAAGCAATCAAGGGTTAAATTAAAAACATAATCAAAATTTTTCTACCAGTATAAATAAAATCATTAAGAATCATTTAAAAGAATGAATTTCTATTAACAAATTCCATAAAACATGGTTGTGCGGTAGAGTAAATTGTATCCTCGCCAACAATGTACGTTATGGCATCTACTATCCAAGCTCTACCTTCAGAAGTCGTACATTTAATTACAGCCGGAGAGGTAATTGATTCTTTTGCTTCGGTGGTACGGGAATTAATCGAAAATTCCCTGGATGCTGGTGCGACAAGAATTGCGATTTCTTTGTACCCAGAACAATGGAAGATACGGGTATCAGACAACGGTTGCGGAATGAGTTTAAATGACTTACAGCAAGCAGCAACCGCTCACAGTACTAGTAAGATTCGCTTTCCTAAAGATTTATGGAAAATTAATAGCTTGGGTTTTCGTGGTGAAGCGCTGCATAGTTTGACAACCCTCGCCGATTTAGAAATTATTAGCCGTGCAGATCGAACCCAAGCAAATCAAACCCAAGCAAAAACAGGGTGTAGCGGTTGGCGGATTGTATATGGTGACAAGGGAGAACCTTTGCTTATCGAAGAAGCGGCGATCGCCCCTGGTACTGTAGCCGTAATTTCTAATTTATTTGGTAACTGTAATGCTCGCCGTCAAGGTTTACCTTCGATATCCCAGCAAATGAGAGCAGTGCAAGCAGTAATTCAACAAACTGCTTTGTGTCATCCCCAAGTTACCTGGCAGGTTTTGCAAAATGAACGCGAATGGTTTGCTATTTATCCTACTAGCAACGTCAAGGAAACTCTGTCTCAGTTCATAAGAAGAGTGCATCCATCAGACTTACAAGATTTAAAAGTGCAATTAAACGATTGCGATTCGTCACTTTCATTAGTCATAGGATTACCCGATAGATGCCATCGTCATCGTCCAGACTGGGTACGTGTAGCTGTAAATGGACGTATGATTAAATGCTCCCAACTCGAACAAACCATCCTCTCGTCATTTCATAAAACATTACCTCGCGATCGGTTTCCAGTATGTTTTCTACACTTATCTATCTCCCCAAATCAGATTAACTGGAATCGCAATCCTGCAAAAACAGAAATTTATCTCAATCAACTCGATTACTGGCGAGAACAAATTGCTCAATCTATCGATAAAGCATTCAGCATAAATTGTTCCACCATTAAGGAATCTCTACAGGCAACGCGAGTAAGTAAATTAATTAAAGCCGCAGAAGCTAAAAGCGGTTACAACTTCAACCGTAAGGATCTTCTAGAAAACAATCTTGAAGAAAATGAAAATTTGAATACAGCCGATAAAACTGTTTATAAATCCCAAACTTTAACGCAATCCCCTGTTTCAAATTCCATTGGTTTAAAAGCAGTTGCTCAAATCAACAAAACCTACATAGTAGCTGAGCATCCAGGAGGAATGTGGCTAATAGAACAACACATTGCTCACGAAAGAGTTTTATACGAACAAATTTGCGAACATTGGCAGCTCGTAGCCTGCGAGCCACCAATAATTCTGTACCAACTATCACCCGAACAAATCGAGCAATTACAAAGAATTGAATTAGAAATAGAACCTTTTGGCGAACAACTTTGGGCAATTCGTAAAGTACCCGCACTTTTAAGGCAGCGCGAAGATTGTGCCGAAGCAATATTAGAACTTAGTAAAGGAGGAGACTTAAAAACAGCCCAAGTCGCCGTAGCTTGTCGCAGCGCCATTCGCAACGGTACAACCTTGAGCGTACCTCAAATGCAGCAACTACTTGACGAATGGCAGCGCACCCGCCACCCCCGCACCTGTCCCCACGGAAGACCAATTTATTTCTCATTAGAAGAATCAGCCTTAGCTCGTTTCTTCCGTCGTAATTGGGTAATTGGGAAATCGCACGGCATATAAAATGGGTAATAGGTAATGGGTAGTTGGTAGTTGGGCATAGGGCATTGGGCATGGGGCATGGGATAATTAGTTAGGAGTGAGGAGTTAGGAGTTAGGAGTTAGAGGAATTTAGATTGAAGTAAACAGTTATAAGTTATAAGTTATAAGTTCAGAATTAGGAATTTAATTTTTTTATTCATTCTTCCCCCTCTACCAACTACCAACTACCAACTACCCACTACCAACTCCCAATCCCCAATGCCCCGTCCCCAATGCCCAATCCCCAATTCCCAAATTCTATGAGTGCAGAAATTATTTGTGTCGGTACGGAAATGCTGTTGGGAGATATTCTTAATAGCAATGCTCAATATTTAGCGCTACAGTTAGCTCAATTAGGTATTCCTCATTTCTATCAAACGGTTGTCGGCGATAATGTTGACAGAATCAAGCAGGTTATTGAAATTGCTAGTCAAAGAGCAGAAATATTAATTTTTACTGGTGGTTTGGGACCAACTCCCGATGATTTGACTTGCGAAACCATTGCCAATTTTTTTGGTTCTCCTTTAATTGAGCGTGCCGAAGTTATAGAGGATATTACAAAAAAATATAAAGCTAGAAATCGCATGATGAGCGCGAGCAATCGCAAGCAGGCTTTAATACCCGAAGGCGCGTCCATTCTGCCTAATCCTACTGGTACGGCTCCAGGTATTATTTGGCAGCCACGCCCTAATTTAACTATTTTTACTTTTCCCGGCGTACCTTCAGAAATGCATCGAATGTGGGAAGAAACCGCCGTTCCCTATTTGAAAAGTCAAGGTTGGGGCAAACAAATCATTTATAGTCGAATGCTACGGTTTTGGAACGTTCCCGAATCTGCCTTGGCAGAGAAGGTTTCTGCTTATCTTAATTTACGCAATCCTACGGTAGCTCCTTATGCGAGTAAAGGGCAGGTAAAATTACGAGTTTCTGCGAAAGCGAGTTCGGAAGCTGAAGCAGAAAGTTTGATTGTACCCGTTGAAAAGCAAATTAAAGAAATTGCCGGTTTAGATTATTTTGGTGCTGATGATGATACTTTAGCTTCGGTAGTTGGAGATTTGTTGCGGAAAAATAGAGAAACGCTTTCGGTGGCAGAATCTTGCACCGGGGGAACTTTAGGAGGAATGTTGACGGATATTTCTGGAAGTTCCGATTATTTTTGGGGTGGCGTAATTTCCTACGATAATGCTGTAAAAATAGGCTTATTAGGAGTGAATCCGCAAGATTTAGATAAGCATGGTGCGGTAAGCGCAACTGTAGCCGAACAAATGGCTATGGGAGTAAAAAATCGGCTTTCTACAACTTGGGGACTGAGTATAACTGGAATTGCGGGCCCCGGTGGAGGTACGGAAACTAAGCCAGTGGGTTTGGTATACGTGGGTTTAGCAAAAGATTCGCAAGTCGAAAGTTTTGAATTCCGATTTAATCCCGTGCGCGGTAGAAGTTTGATTCGTCACTTCAGCGCCTGTAATGCTTTGGATAGTTTGCGACGGAAGTTGTTGAAGGGGTAATTGGTAGTTGGTAATTGGTAATTTATAAGGATATATAAGTAGGTATGCAAAATTATTTGTGTCATTGCTCACGAGAGGCGTTAGCGGAGCGTGTCCGATATGACATATGCTTCGTTTCACTTAGTGACCCTCGCAATGACAAATGCACAATTAATTTTGCCCAAGTACTTATTAATCGTGTTGTAACCCAACATTACAACAGTAGTTTATTAATCCTGTCTCGATCGCAATTTAAATATAATTTTTTGTAATCCTCTTTATTAGTAAATTAAAACGAAGCCAATCAAAACCGCTCAACTTATAATACTAATTACAAAAAGTGATACTTTCGGTATTGATTGATGCTTGCCAAGGTTTTTTTAATCGTAAATTGCTCGTAGGAAATAAACCAATAACTTTCGACACTTCTTGTGCAAAGCGCGAATTTCAAACCTATTGCGAAAAAAAATGCAAAAATAACAAAAATATTGAATCAACGATTAGTAAACCAGAATTTGATTTAAATTGGTACGGATGACAGTTATACTAGTAAAAGTATCTTGCTATGCAAAACTAACTTTAATGGAAATATTTAGAGGTAACACGTAAGACAAATAATACAAAATTGACAATACGTAAAGCCTATTTTGGCACTTCTAATTACAAGGTTTTTACGATAAACGAAAAGCAATTTGTATAATTGAAATTAAAAATTTTTATACATGATACTTTTTGTTTTTTATCGACTTTGATGTATAAAAATCTTATTTGATGTACGTCATTTATTGAAGTGTTATTTAAAATAGCTTTAAGGATAATTATTCTCAATACTCAATGATGAGATCGAGGTACAATTTTGTAGCGAACTTCTCCTTAAATCTTTATCGTTAACAAAAATTTATAAAATATGAGTGTTTACTCTCGCTTTTTATAATATGCATTTGTGAGCTGGCAATAACATTCGTTATTTTTAAGATTATTTTTCATTATAGGTAAAATAAGCTATAAGCCAGTAATAACAAGGCTTTAAACGATATTTTAGTTAACCGATATTAATCATTTTGTGTTACATCATCAGCATATTTAATCTTTAGGAGGTTGCTGAGTAGTTCACAATTTGTTACAAAAATACAAAGAACTTCTAGTAACCTGTACTAAAAAAATGCTTGGCGGACTTACTGGTTTTAAAGATTCTCAAGGCAGCGACTGGGGCGAGCAGATGCTCAATACTGTCGCGAGTCAAACGATTCGCCACTTGTTTACTAAAAGCGAGTCGGTAGAAGTCTTTGTCCGCTGTTATCCCTCCAGCAAGCTTTTACAGGGCAGTATTGACAGCTTTAAGATGGGCGGGCGTGGTTTAGTAATTCGCAAAGATTTCTTCGTTGAGGAAATGTCGTTTGAAACCGATGCGGTGTCTATTGACTTTAGCTCGGTACTAAGCGGTAAGCTGCGATTAAAACAACCCACTCAGGCGATCGCTCAGGTTGTGTTGACTCAAGAAGGTATTAACCAGGCTTTTAAAGCGGAATTAGTGAAAAAGCGCTTGATAAACCTTGAAGAGCCAACCTTAACGGAATTATCTAACGGCGAACCCGTTTCTTTTACAGATGTTGAGGTAGAATTGCTGCCAGACAATCGGTTAAAGATTTTCGCCAAAGCTGACTTAAACAACGGTGAATTAGTACCGTTATATATGACTGTAAAAGTAGGTATTGAAAGGAGACGCAAAATTTCCTTCAAAAATCCTGAAATTGATCTGGAGTCGGTACCAGAAGCGCAAAGAGAAATTTCGGAAACTTTATGCACTGCATTAGCGGAAATTTTAGATAATATGGTCGATTTAGACCGTTTTGACCTAGATGGAGTAAAACTGCGTCTTAATCGCTTAGAAACAGAAGGGCAAAAATTAATTTTTAGCGGATATGCCGAAATTGAGCGCATACCACGTACTTAGTAACGTAACTACTAAATAATTCGCGAACAGTTATCAAAGTTATCAACCCAAATTTGATAATTGTTCCTCATATTAGCTTTTAGGACTTTTATATAATGTCACCAGAGTTAATGCCCCCTTGTAGTCAACCAGTCTTCTGGAGGATTGCAGGGGGGTAATTTTGTTAGGGAGTTAGGAGTTAGGAGTTAGGAGTTAGGAGTTAGGAGTTAGGAGTTAGGAGTTAGGAGTTAGGAGTTAGGAGTTAGGAGTTAGGAGTTAGGAGTTAAGAGTTAGGAGTTAGGAGTTAGGAGTTAGGAGTTTTAAATTCCCAATTACCAATCCCCCATGCCCAATCCCCTATGCCCAATGCCCTATGCCCAATGCCCAATGCCCAATCCCCAATGCCCAATCCCCCATGCCCAATCCCCCATGCCCAATGCCCAATGCCCAATTTAGTAATCAAAAGCCTGTATAAAACCAAGCCTTGAATTGTACAATCAACCGCAGGAGTGTAAAA
>JBCCLY010000065.1:0-10623 GCA_039026655.1 Cyanobacteria bacterium P01_C01_bin.38
ATAATTCGATAAATTGCTTCGATAAACTGAGATGAAACTGCTATCAATAAATCAATTTCTACATCTGGTAAAATTCCTGTAGTTTGTTCAAAATCACTTACCAAAGACTCAATTAGCTGCTCCAAAGATTGACTTTCGAGTACATCATTGCGTAATGTCTTTACAGACTGACGAACTTGCTGAGAAGCAAGCTTTACTAAACGATGTGCTTCATTTAAAAACTCATTCGCTTGACTAGAATCTGACTGGCACTGCATTGCAGTTTGCAATTGAAAATTCAGCCCTGTAAGAGCGTGCCCCAGAGAATCATGTAAATCTCGGGCAATACGATGTCTTTCTTGAGTTGCCGAAAACCGAGCAAATTGCAAAACGCATTCCCACAAACACTCATGCATCTGAGCAACCTTTTGTGATGCTAATGGTTTTTCAATCACCATATTTTTCCCCATCATTGAGCTATTGCTATATATTTCTCAAACAGAATTACTTATGCAATTTGGTACGTAGTTGCGCTTTAGCGCCAAAAATGTCCAATAATAATTGGTAGTTGGGGATTGGGGATTGGGGATTGGGGATTGGGCATGGGGCATTGGGGATTGGGCATGGGGCATTGGGGATTGGGGATTGTTGGTATTTGGTAGTTGGTAGTTGGTAGTTGGTAGTTGAGCATTGAATAGACAAGGGAGCAAGATGCTCCCACTACCATTTTTAATTCCTAACTCCTAACTCCTAACTCTTAACTCCTAACTCCTAACAATCCCCTATGCCCTATGCCCCATCCCCAATCCCCAATTTATTATGTCCAATTCCCCAAGAGTACATACGATGCCCAATAGTATGGCGCTCGGTATTCTGGGTTTTTCAAGATATTAATCTGAGCTTGTCGCAATGCTTCTGCTTTGGATATTCCGATTTTTTTGGCTTCGGTTAGCTGCTGGTAAAATTGTTCGATCAAGTTTGCGGAGGCTTCGTCGTTGACTCTCCATAAGGTGGCGATGGTGCTTCTGGCTCCGGAGCGTACTGCTACTCCTGCTCCTACAGGTAAATTGACGCTTAACAAAGGCGACTGTTGTGGATTTATAGCGCTAAACTCTAAGCCATCAGAAAATATCACTTTTTCAGAGCCTCTTCCAACAAAAACACCACCAATATCCAACCGCGTATTGTTTCTAAATATAATTCCATTAGGATTAATCAAAAACAAATGGGCTATACCATTCGCTTTAATTAACCCGTCAATATCAGAAATAGAATTACCAGTAACGCGAGTAATGATGTTACTTATGTCAACCGCATTGTTAAAGTGTGCTTCGTTACCTGTAGATATTCCAAACTTTTCAAAACTATGAAATAAATTACCACCATTAGTTGTTCCACCTTCTATTTTGGTAATGTTTCCTTCTATTTCTACTTCGGAATTATTAGGTAAAGTTTTGTCGGGAACGATTTGAGCGGAAACAAGATTGCAAGAAGAAACGACAGTACACAAACTTGTAATTCCGAAAAACCAGCATTTAAAATGATTTAATTTACTCATGTGATTTTGTATTAAATTACTTATTCTCTCCACTTCTTTCTCAGCGTACTCAGCGCCTCTGCGGTTTATAAAAATCGATAACTTATCTTAATTAACCGATGGTGCGTGACGCTTAATAATAAATATCGGTTAATTTGATTTCATTTATAAAAGCGTCACAGCACCCTACAAATTTATCAATTATCAATTATCAATTATCAGTTATTAATGATGAAAAATATCTTGATTTCTCTTTCTCTCTTTCCTCAGCGCTCTCTGCGCTCTCTGCGGTTTATAAAAATCGATAACTTATCTTAATTAACCGATGGTGCGTGACGCTTAATAATAAATATCGGTTAATTTGATTTCATTTGTAAAAGCGTCACAGCACCCTACAAATTTATCAATTATCAATTATCAGTTATCAATGATGAAAAATATAAAAATATCTTGATTTCTCTTTCTCTATTTCCTCAGCGCTCTCTGCGGTTTTTTTACATCGGTAATCTTCTTAGGAAAGGTAGTGGGAGCATCTTGCTCCCTTGTCTCTCCATCTCTTCCCCATGCCCAATCCCCCATCCCCAATGCCCCAACCCCAATGCCCAATTCCTGATTTGGCGTACAAATATTCCTCACAAATTCTTCTCGCTTACTTACAAATGATGCAGATGGTTTTTCGACTTGATAAAGTGCTTGCAATCCATCTGAGAAAAGATAGTCTTTACTTTCAACTTTAATTAGATAGTTGAGAAAGTATTCGGCTTTTTTGATGGCTATTTCTTCTGAATTTGCAGATAATGATTTTTGCTCTAATCTCTGTAAGTCTGCTTGAATTTGAGCGCGTTTGTTGGCTGGCATTATCTGAAAGTTTGCCCAAGGAGTTGAAAAGGTAGCTTCTTTTTGCTGCCATTCTAATTTCCACTGATAAATTTTGCTTAGTTGTAAGGGTTGCCCTTGGTAAAAAACTTTTTTGTCGCCGATATTGACTTTTTGCACCCATAGTGTATTTTGGCTATCGCGATCGCGAACAATTAATTGAGCATCGCGATTTTTTACGCCGGTATGCCATAAAAACAAAGGTTTATCGTGCCAATGGTATATGACGAATTACCAATCAAACCGGGAGCAATTGGGCATATACTAGAGCGGGCACCTAATGGTTTTGTGCGACGCTGCCAAATTGATGCTAAGCGTTTTAATGGATGTAGTTTTGGTTTGGGTTTTGGTTTTGGTTTGGGTTTGGGTTTGGTTTGGGTTTGCGCGATCGCGATGTTGCTATTAATATCTTGAGCAATTGGTACGACAAAGGCAATGCTAGCGGTAATTATTCCTAAACTGAGTAAAGATTTGAATTTAAACATGATTCTTTTTTTTAAAGGGTATTGTGTAGCTTAAGAAAACGATTGATGGTAAAAGCCAGGGTAGTAAAACTGATGCGGAGATATAAAGCTGTAATGAGACTAAACCATAGAGGGTAACTGCTCCCAATGAACCAGCGAGAATTTTTAAGCGAGTTTGAGGGGTAAAAAGAGACTGTTTATTTAAAATAAATACTGTAAATTTACCGAAAATGATAGCAGTTAAAATCATCCAGATATCGGGAATAGGAGTTACAAAACGATTTCTAAGAAGATGATGCGTCATGTAAACTAATGATTGTCCACCTGTCATCCAATCTTGTTGAGGTGCCCAATACTTAGTAGCAAACGGAATGGCGATTCTATCGGGTTTACCGGGTACAGAGCCTAAACGCTCGTCACTGCTAACTGCAATCACAACCACCTGTTTAGAAATTAGAGGAAATTGGTTAATATCTGGATTTTCTATCAATTGCCAAGCGGGTATTTTTGAATAAACTTTTTCTGGCGGAAGGGAATAATCAACTAAAGGCTGCAATGCTAAATCAAAGGGTAAATTTAATAGTTTCGATAAATGACTCTTATTTACATCCTTATCTAAACTATAAGTTTCAATTACATCGAATATTAGTTTGCGTAAATTGGTTGTACGATTGAGATTGGGTTTTGGTAAATCTGGTATTTCATATTTTGCAGTTTGTACCAGCGAAAGTAAATAAGAAAATGGACAAGCATTGCGACAATCCCTTTCGGGGTTGGGTAATTGGATGAAGTAAGGATTTGCGTCGAGATATGCTTGTAAACTCCAATTCCATTTTGTAATCCCAACCGCTTCATTTATGCCGATTTCCCGGTTGGGTTGCAACACTGCTCCAAAAATCAGCCACATATTCGCATCAACTGCTCGACGCACCGCTAAACCCAAATCTTTGTCACCAGATAGCGTATTTTTTTGCGGTGAATCAAAAATAAAATCTATTCCGACTACAGTTGCATTTAAAAATCTTAATCTATCAACTAAATTCGCAATATAGCTGCGATTCAATGGCAGCAGTTGAGAGTTGGGTAGTTGAGCGCGGAAAATAGATTCGCTATCAATTTCTATTAATGCAACTGGTGGTGCTTTATCATCAGATATTTGGGTGGTGACATCGCGGTAAACTGCTTGGTTAAGCATCCGTAAGTTGAGCAGTGTATCTTGTATTGCAGGGAATATTCCCAAAAAAAGACTTGCTGCAATAACTATTCCTTGAATAGGATTTGGCAGATTTTGACGTAACCTGTCTTTCCATCGCACTGGTGCAATTCGGTATAAATTTGCTCCAGGATGACAAAATAGCGAAGGTACTAAATACGAAGAAGGATAAGTATGGCTCTTTTCCATAAGTAAAGATTGCCGCGCTGCTACTACTGATTCATAGATATCCTCGTGTTTAGCTAAACCTTGCAAAAATCTAACTAAAAATTCCTCAGCAACTCGATTATGAATTGGCTCGCGCATGACTACAACTTGCCCGAAGCCTAATTCAATTAAAGATTGAGCAATATTTAAACCGCTACAGGAATTAAATACAGCAACATTTAATCCGCGTTTTTTAGCAATACTTAATTGATGAGCGATTTCATTGATAGAAATTGATACACCAGGAGCAATACCCAACTCACCTCCCGTCATTTCTGATTCGTTACTATGCCCCGCAAAAAATAATACATCCCATCCTCTTTCATCAGTAATAGCATCGCTAATTTGTGCGATTACTTGAGAAGGAGTTTGCTCTGGCTGCCAACCTACAAACTCTACATCTGCTATTTTTAAAATTGGTTTGATTGCTTCTTTTTCAGCTTGAAAATTCAAGCCAGTATCATCACCCAAAATTGCTAAAATACGAGCGCGTTTGCGGTATTTGTTATTTTGATTTTCTACAGGAGCAGCAATATTTAAAGGAGCGCGAATAATTTGAATTGGGTTATTATTAGCAAATTCCGTACCAATTTCCCAAGCTTCCCAGGGGTAGCGCTCTAACTCTATGGGGCTGCAAGTAATAAACACCTGTACAACTTCTTGAGAAGCACGGGCAATTTGCGAGCGGATATCATATAATTCCACACTGCGTAACCAGCGGTGAAACTCGTACATCAACTTGCTTTCGGCTGTAACAAGCTCCGCGTGCCAGTCAATATTAACAATAGCCACACCACCATCAACAGCCCTTCCCCGCATTTCATCCGACTGATAAAAATTAAGGTATGCCTGTAGCCATTCTTGATGTAATAAATTTAAATTGCCGGGATAATCAATTTGTGCAGTTAAAGTTTGTCCTTTTCCCCAGCACAACTCAAATAAACAAACTTGTTCAAATTTCTTAATTTTAAGATTGAAGATGTGAGAATTTTTCATAAGATAGGGAGTAGGGAGTAGGGAGTAGGGAGTAGGTAGTTGGTAGTTGGTAGTTGGTGGTTGGTAGTTGGTAGTTGGTAGTTGGTAGTTGGTAGTTGGTAATAATTAGATAATATATTAGTTTTAATACGGTAATATGGTGAGAAAGTTATTTTTTTTAACGTATTTTTTCACATTATTGTTGTCTTTGCTTTTATAAAGTTGTTTATTCTATCAAGTTACGATAATTTCTTGCTATAGTATCTAGCATCCTAAATAGTTTGTAAAAATATAGGTAGTGCGAGCATCTTGCTCGCTCGTCGCTAGCGAGCAAGATGTATGTCTTATCAGACACGCTGAGCCGCACGCGACCCGGGAACGCTAACGCACTACAATTTTCGATATAAAAGATAAATATCACTTTTCATAAATAAATTAGAGTTGCTATATATAGCATTCCTAAATCATTTGTGAGATTTTAGAAACCCGGTTTTTTGGAAAAACCGGGTTTCTGGCACCTAGCTTTCTCACGACTCATCGTGCGTATTGCTATATCACTGATGTAAAACTATTACCTACTACCCATTACCAACGACCAACTACCAATTACCAACTACCCATTACCAACTACCTATTACCAACTACCTAATTTCCAACTTAAAGCCAAAAGGTGGAATTTCAATTAAAGTTTCTTCATTAACGGTAACGTTAACGTAAAAACGTTCTCCATAATTACCAATAACCTGAGCATAAAGAATAGCTTGACTTGTATCTTTTAATTCTTGTTCAATTAGTAATTCTGTTTCATCGCGCACTTCTAATTTAAGGGTTTCTGGCATTGAAGCTTGAGATTGCGAACCCAAAGCTACTAATAAAACCCATTCCGAATTCTCCGAGTTTTCACTTAAAACCCAGGTGATAGCATACAAACGTAAATTAGTGCTGTTGCCGCATTCTAAATCGCGATAAGCACCCCTTGCCATTGCCGGAATATGAACTCCCCGCTGCTCTAATCCACTCCTAATTCGATCGAAATTTTCTAAAGAGCGTATTGCCGACAGTTTCAGAGAAGGCATTAATACCCATCCCAATTCAGTCGTTATGGCATCAATTTGATTGTTTAACCAATAACTAACATTAATTAAAGGCTGTAAAGGTGAAGGTGCGGCGGCTTTATACGCAAAATCAATTAATTCCGAGCTATTAAATAAAGTACAACCTTCTTCAACCGTTAATAACTGCCAAGGGTATTTATTTTTAAGCTGAGATTCGAGTTTTATCAACTTTTGCTTTAATACCGTTACAGAATCAATTTCTTGGTTATTATTCTCTTTTCTTCCTACTCCCTGCTCCCCAATCCCTACTCCCTTAACAACATGATTATTTAAGGAAACAGAAGTAATTACAGGTAATTGAATTGCATCTGCCGATAAACAACGGAGATTGAGCAATAAACCGTTAGCGTCAGAATTAAACCAGTTTTCAGGTATAGTATAAGTCCAATCTTGCTCAACTTTTAAATTAGCCGTTTGTTGATAGCGGCAATAATCTTCGTAACTGATAAATCCCGATACAGCAACTTGCTGCTGCTCCTCCAAAACCTGCATCAATACGTATAAATGAGCGGTAAAACAAGGAACATCAAAAACGGCAAAGGGAATACTATTTTCGTCAGTTAAATTGCTGCTGGTTAAAATACAAAGTTTAAAATTATCAACCCAAATATTACAGGCAGACGACAGTAAATTTGCATAGTTTGGTTGCCAAATCAAAGACTCTTCTACACGTAAATTTAAATCGGGAGCGCGTAGTTGAAGCCATCTTTCAAAACCCAAAACAGCCAAAGCATTAACGTAAACCTGCCAGCGTTGCTGCGATAGATATATTGATTGACTTAAACGTGCAGCTTGATGAAAATGCTCCGTCAATAACTCGGTTTGAGTGTCATTTAAACACTGCCAATCTTCTAAATTTGCTAAAAGTTGATTCATCGCAGGAATAGGGAACAGGGAATAGGGAACAGGGAATAGGGGGGAGAGGGCAATTTTGACTCCTTTAAATGGTAATTGTTCATGCAGTTTACAGTAAATCTTTGATAGGTCAAAGGTCAAACAAAGGTTAAAGGTTAAAGGTTTCAGTCTTCAAATACCTCTATTTCAGGGGTTGTGATACTTATGCAAAATTGAATAGGAATTACCAAATGTTTTTATAATTATCTAATCCGACGGGGCTTGCAAACCCCAGTCTAATAGCAAAAGTTCTATAAATCTGACATATTGCATCATTCGCAACAAGCCAACTTTCTCAGTTCGTAGTTGGCGATTTATCGCTCTGGGGGACTAAAGTCCTTACTACGAACCTTTGATTTTTTCTCAGTTCGTAGTTGGCGATTTATCGCTCTGGGGGACTAAAGTTCTTACTACGAACCTTTCATTTTTTATTATCCAAATAACAACAAATACGCCGAGCTATCAAATTACTTAAAGGTCGATCGCGCACTGGGTTTTTGACTTCTGATTCTGCTTCTTGAATAATTCCTGTAATCTGTTCGTCTAAGATTAATTCAACTTGTTTTTCTAAACTTTGTAAGCGTTCGCTATTTGCAAAATACTTGGCAATCTCAATTACTCTTTCTCGTAAATTTATTAATAATCTTTGCCGAATATCGGCACGTAAATCATTAAGTTTCAATAAACGAGTTACTTCATATTGTTTTTTTAATCCGATTTCTGGTGCAATCTGGTTCATAGATTTCCCCTGACAGTGAAATAAATGCAAACCTTGAAGAAATGCTTCTTTATTAAAAGACTTTTTACTTTGAAAACGAGAAATAAAATCTTCTATAACTTGAGCAATTGCTAAATCGAAACTAGTGATAAATTCTTTTTGATATAATTTGATAAATTCAATTTGTTCGGTGTCTGTATCTGTTTGCTCGGCTAATTTATTTTCTACTACCGGCTTAATTTCGGGTTTATTTATGTCAACCGTAGGAATAAAACCTCCTTTAGCTGCAATTCGATACTGTCTTAATTTTGCTGCTATTTCTTGAAGTTTAGTTAATACTTCTTGGTTATCTAAAGAGTAATTTGTTCTAACTTGTAAATCCTTAGCAATGCGGGTTAATTGTTCCGATGTTGGTGGCTGACAAGGTAAAGTTTTTCCTTTTAATCGCTGCTGGATGCGGTCTTCGCGGTAAACTGCATGATAGCTAATTAATAACTCAGTTGACTGCCGAACTTGTAGCGATGCTAGCTCAAACATTTTATCCATAATTCGCTGTAATTCTTTGGGGTTTGTATCATTTAAAAGCGCCCAATCGCTAATTAAAAATACCCCATGCTGTAGTAAAAATCGCTGAAATTCTGGATGTTGTTTTACATAGCGATTTACCCAAGTTTTCAGAGAGCCTTTAGCAGGATCGAAACTTTTGATAATACGAGTTGCTAAAGATTCATAAGAAGTTTTACGCTTGTATTGCAACAGAACTTCATCATCAAGTACTAATGGCAGTAAATCCTCACAGCTAAAACCGTTATCATTACCAAAATTCGTTCCTAAATCAAAACAAACCCAATAAATCAACCTGGATATATAGCAGCGCAAACATAATTCTGCGGCTTCAGATTTTTGATGCAAAAGTTGACGTACAACAGCAGCATCTGCAATATTTACCGTGCGATTGGAAATTGCAAATTGCTGCTGAAAATAAGTTTGAGCAGCCGCCATCGTTTCAAATTGAACCTTACCAGCAGAATTTATCCTGACGAATTTCCAGTACTTTGATAATTCTTCTATAGTCATAAATGCTTACACAAAGCAAATTACTTTAAAATTGTTTCACCTCCTTCAATTAAAAGCAATTGACTGCTTAGTAGGCAACTATTTATGTAAAATTACTTGAAGTATCACAAAACTTTACGGAGAATGTATACAAATATAGCAACCCAACATCAGGGTTTGGTTTTCTCCGTAATCGGCGGGAGACGTAAAATTTTACGTCTCTACAAACTGGTTAAAATCGCATTCCCAAGCTATATGCTTTTTTTCAACCAGATGCTGGGAGATTTTTTCGATAATTTTTGTCCAAGGATGTTCGGGATAACGCAAGCAAAAAATATCGCTGCTGGCTAAATGAAACATTTCTTCACAAACTGGTAAAATTCCGGCAACTGGTACTTTGTAACTTGCTTGTACTTGCTGCTGTAAAGCTTGTTGATTCAAACTTGATAACGCTTTATTTACGATTAACAGCATTTTTGGAACTTCTAATTTACGTGCGACATCAACAGTGACTGCGGTTCCCTGATAATCTTGTTTATCGGGACGTAAAATCACTAAAAGTATGTCAGACATAATTACCGAAAGCAGAGTTTCTTCATTAATTCCCGGATGAGTATCGATAAATAGATAGTCTAATTTAAGATGCTGCATCAAATGACGAAACCCATCATTAAGCAAACGAGCATCATAACCTTCTCGTAGAATTCTAGAAATTTCACCCGTTTTCAAACTTGATGGAATCAAAAAGATTTTACCTTTACTTTGATTGCGAGCAAACCAACTTTTTTTAGAACTTGTAAAAACATAACTAACATCATAAGTTGCATCTGCAATCGTACATCTTCCCCACAAATAATCATTTAAAGTATGCTTAATTTTCGTTTCATCCAAACCAAAAGGAACATGAATACCCGGCGATTGAATATCAGTATCAACAATTCCCACCCGATAACCAGCACGCGCCAATATCGTCGCCAGATTAGCAGTAACATTCGATTTACCAGTACCACCCCGAAATGAATGAATAGATATTATTTTAGACATTTTATTTGTTAGTTGATAGTTGTTATGAGTTAGGAGTTAGGAGTTAGGAGTTAGGAGTTAGGAGTTAGGAGTTAGGAGTTAGGAGTTAGGAGTTAGGAGTTATGAGTTATGAGTTAATAATTTTTTTCCCTTGTCAATGCCCAATCCCCAATCCCCAATGCCCAATCCCCAATCCCCTATCCCCGATTCCTAATTTCCCTTGCTGTTTGCTGTAATTTTTTAAAATAATCGCTTTCGGTAATTTCTTGTACTTCTTTTGTAATATTTTGTTGCTCAACTTCTGTTTGTAGTTGCTGCAATTGTCGGGATAATTCTCGTTGACGATATTCTTCTTGTTGTTGACGGTGGCAAATTTCACTTACCATGTCTTGAAATACTCTTGCAAGTTGTCCTAATTCATCTTTACGTTTGACAATGAGGCTTAATTCTTGATGCTCTAATATACGTATTTCCGACACGTTGACTTTCTCCTGACTAATGATTTGAGCAAGTTTAGCCATCGGTTTTAAAGGTTTAATTACTCTCCACTTAACTAAATATTTCAT
>JBCCLY010000066.1:0-10605 GCA_039026655.1 Cyanobacteria bacterium P01_C01_bin.38
CGCTACGGATATAGTGATTCGGGGACTACTGAGAGAACTCGGAGAAATACCGGGTGTGGAGCAAAGCACGGAAGCGCGATTGCAGAAGCTAGAAGAAGAATTTACTAAACTAAGAAATAACATATTGGAGCGAGATAACAGTTCCACAGATTCCACGGAAGAAAAATTAGAAACCATCAACAACCGAGTAGCACAGTTAGAAGGGGCATTAATTGCTATTCAACGTAATGGAATTGCATCAAACAATCGCTTTAGATACAAAAATTCGGGCAATCCTTACAACCAAAGCGGACGGCCACCTCAAATTGAGGCTCTCGACGAACAAAAATTAGCGCTGCGACTTAACGTTAATATTCCAACGCTCAAAGAAAAACACACTACCTTAACTCAAGAAGAATTCTCGGAGTGGAGTAAAAACCGAGATAGAGCTAAATATATGTGGCGGTTCAGCGAAAAAGATAAACTTTATCACCCAGTTAAATAATTAAATTGTTGTAGGTTCGCGCATAAAGTGAAATTTTTGGAACGAATTTACAGGGGTTCTGGCTCACGTTGTCGCGCATAAAGTGAAAAAAAGTCGCTTAAAAGATGAAAAATTCCGGCACAATTCGCGCATAAGTTGAAAATTTCTGCTCCATCTTTCATAAAAGTCGCTGTCTCCTTATAGGATAAAGCTTTGGCGCAATATTATCGACTCGGATGCTGCTCCGCTACCACGAAAAATTAAGGGTTACAGACACTCGTTTTCATCTCCAGCGCAACAAATTTTCATCTTATGTGCGACATTTTCAACTTATGCGCGAACTTACATTGTCCCCAGAGTATTGTTTAATGAATGATATTATGTTCGACATAAGAATCACCAATGTTGAATACAAATACTATTAGTAATACTGAACTCATTAATCTTTGGTTGCACGGCAAAAGTGCCAACACTATTGATGGGTATCGTCGTTATGCCGAACGCTTTTTTATAAGTGTTGGGAATAAGCCATTAAAGGAAGTTACTTTGATGGATTTTCAGTTATGGGAGGTAAGTTTAAAAAGTTCTGATAATTCTAAGCGGGTAGCTGTTGGTGCGATTAAAAGTTTATTTTCTTTTGCTAAGGAGTTGGGGGTAATATCTTCTAATCTGGGAATTTTAGTTAAGTCCCCTACAGCAAAAAATAGATTAGCCGAACGTATTCTAACTGAAGAAGAAGTAAAAAACGTAATCAATCACGCGACGAATCCACGGGATAGAGTGATTATCCGCTTACTTTATTATGCTGCTTTGCGGGTGTCGGAGTTATGCGCCCTGAAGTGGCGCGACCTCAAAGACCGCAAGGATGGTGGGGGTCAAATTACGGTGTTTGGTAAAGGTGATAAAACTCGGGCGGTGTTGGTAGGTAAAGGTATTTGGCGCTCCGTTAATGATTTAAAGGACTATGCGGGCAAGGATGACCCAGTGTTTGTTTCTGGTCAAGGGGGTCATCTGCACCGGAGTATGGTTTTTCTTATTGTGAAGAATGCTGCCAAACGCGCCAAGATTGAAGGTAATGTTAGTCCCCATTGGTTAAGGCATTCTCACGCTTCCCATAGTTTAGATAGGGGTGCGCCGATTCATTTGTTGCAAAAAACTTTGGGTCATAGTTCTGTGGCGATTACTGAGATGTATTTACACGCCAAGCCTACTGATAGTAGTGGGTTATATTTGCCGGATGATGATGATTAGAAAGCATTGCCATACATCTAAAGTCGCATTGTTTATCAAGAATCAAAGCTCGCCACATATCAATACATCACCTTGCAGCTATATCTATTTAATATCAACCTTCACATTGAAATAGATAGATAATTCCTCCAAATATCATCAGATATTATGCCCTTAAATACCATCAAACGTAACTGTCAATAAGTGCTAAATATCCTCGATATCGTCACCATAATTTTGAAGAAATAGATACTCAATGTCAGAAACACAAATTTAATCTAACCTTTTATCACTACTTAAATTAATAGAACATTTGTATTTAAAAATAGAACAAAAATACTAAAAACAAATTTTCATCATTACTTTATGCTTTCTTCATCACAGCTTTATATTTTAAATATGTGTATGAAGCTAGCTTTATATAGCTTCATCTCCGCTTCATATACTTATTTGTATAGTATCTTAGCTCACTAACAAAAATCGCTGAAAATATAGTCGCAAGTTTATTGACATTATTTCATTTGTTAGTACAAACTTACACCTTCGTTTCAGGCTTTAGGGATAGATTTGTTTTATAGTATTGGTTTATAGTATTTGTTAATAGTTTTATACTAAGTTTATAGCTAGTTTTATTAATACTTGTATTGGATTAAACTCGTATTTTTAATATTTAAATTAATATTGAAAGCTATTAGTAATAAGATGGTTTATATCACCCCAAAAAAGGCGAATTAATTGCGGTATACGATTCTAATCACAAATAGTTGCAGTATCGGATATTGTTTTATATCTGCTCAGTCTTCCAATAGTGTGAGAATTGGCAGGCATTATCAAATCATGTCCAGTAATGCGCTCACTTGTTGCTCTTTAACGTGCTGTCTTAATGTAATGTCGGACAACCGGGGTCGGAAATAATGGCGACTAGAAGTACCACGCGCTGGACTTTCTACTGCACCAATAAGAAACGTATTCTTAACCATTTCTTACTTTAGTAATTCTTTAATTTAATCACTATATAATGGAATGATTATTTAAGTTATCCAAGATATTTCTCATTATCCCCACCACCTTGACACATCTTGGATAGCAGTAGCCGTATTTTTCACTGCTTGTTGACCACCTAAAGTAAACATAACAGGAGTTAATGCTTCTATATCAGTGAGCAAATTTAGGCGAGTGCGAAGAGACAAGACGTGAAGAGTATCTCGCCAGAGAGAAAAAAGTTGATTTTTTTGTATTTGTGAAAGTTCCTTTGCCAAACTAATTAGGACTTTGGCGCGATTTGACTCAGACTCAATCTGCCTAGCAGCAACCAAGGCCTCTGGTAACAATTCTGGTAACTCCTTTGCTAAACTACTTAGGACTATGGCGCGATTTCCCCAAGACTCAGACCGAATCTGCCTAGCAGCAGCCAGAACCTCTGGTAACAATCTAGAAGGCAGAACAGGAGTCAAACTACTTAGGGCTGAGGCGCGATTGAACTCATCCTGAATCTGCCTAGCAGCAGCCAAAGCCTCTGGTAACAATTTAGGAGGCAGAACAGGAGCTAAATTACTTAGGGCTGAGGCGCGTTTTAACTCATCCTGAATCTGCCTAGCAGCAGCCAGAGCCTCTGGTAACAATTTAGGAGCCAAATTCTTTAGGGCTGAGGCACGATTTGACTCATCTTGAATCTGCCTAGCAGCAGCCAGAGCCTCTGGTAACAATTCTGGCTGTTTCTTTGCCAAATTCATTAGGGCTGAGGCGCGATTTGACTCATCCTGAATCTGCCTAGCAGCCGCCAGAGCCTCTGGTAGCAATTCTGGCATTTCCTTTGCCAAATTAATTAGGGCTTTGTCGCGATTTAACTCATCCTGAATTTCCCTAGCAGTAGCCAGAGCCTCTGGTAACAATTCGGAAGGCAGAACGGGAGCCAAATTACTTAGAACATAGGCGCGATTTGACCCACCCGAAATCTGCCTAGCAGCAGCCAAAGCCTCTGGTAACAATTCAGGAGGCAGAACAGGAGCCAAATTACTTAGAACATAGGCGCGATTTGACTCACCCGGAATCTGCTTAGCAGCAGCCAAAGCCTCTGGTAACAATTCAGGAGGCAGAACAGGTGCCAAACTACTTAGAGCATGGACGCGATTTGACACATTCTGAATCTGCCTAGCAGCAACCAAAGCCTCTGGTAACAATTCTGGTAGTTCCTTTGCCAAACTACTTAGGGCTGAGGCGCGACTTGACTCATCCTGAATCTGCCTAGCAGTAGCCAAAGCCTCTGGTAACAATTTAGAAGGCAGAACAGGAGCTAAATTACTTAGGGCTGAGGCGCGACTTGACTCATCCTGAATCTGCCTAGCAGCAGCCAAAGCCTCTGGTAACAATTCTGGTAGTTCCTTTGCCAAACTACTTAGGGCTTTGACGTGATTTGACTCATCCCGAATCTTCCTAGCATCAGCCAAAGCCTCTGGCAACAATTCAGAAGGCAGAACAGGAGCCAAATTATTTAGGGCTGAGGCGCGACTTGACTCATCCTGAATCTGTCTAGCAGCAGCCAAAGCCTCCGGCAACAATTCAGAAGGCAGAACAGGAGCAAATTGACCTAGGGCACAGACGCGACCCCAGTCATTCTGAATCTTCCTAGCAGCAGCCCAAGCCTCTGGAAATAATTCAGGAGGCAGAACAGGAGCCAAACTACTTAGGGCTGAGGCGCGATTTGACTCATCCCGAATCTTCATAGCAGCAGCCAGAGCCTCTGGTAACAATTCTGGCAGTTCCTTTACAAAACGACTTAGGGCTTCGGCGCGTCTTCCAAAAACACCATCATACTCAATCTGCCTAGCAGCAGCCAGAGCCTCTGGTAACAATTCTGGCAGTTCCTTTGCTAATTTACTTAGGACTAAAGCGCGACCGTAGTCATACTGAATCTTCCTAGCAGCAGCCAAAGCCTCTGGTAACAATTCAGGAGGCAGAACAGGAGCCAAACTACTCAGAGCTAAGGCGCGCTTGAACCCAGGAATCCCAGACTTAATATTCCTAGCAGCAGTCAGAGCCTCTGGCAACAATTCTGGCAGTTCCTTTGCTAATTTACTTAGAGCTGAAGCGCGACCCCAGTCATTCTGAATCTTCCTAGCAGCAGCCAAAGCCTCTGGTAACAATTCTGGCAGTTCCTTTGCCAAACTACTTAGGGCTAAGCCGCGTTCTTTCTCATCCTGAATCTCCATAGCAGCAGTCAGAGCTTTCGAGAGTGCTAATTCTTTTAGGTTTGCTGGTAAATGATTGGCTAGCTTAGTGAGCAAGTTTGCTTTTTTTATTGGATTCGAGCTTTGTAGCACGTAAGCAATTCCTTGCTCAGGAGTCCACAGATTTTTTTGGATCAGCGCAATTAGTAATTGTATAGGTAGATTCGCCGCCAGACTGTTAAGAGATGCAATAATCAAAGCATAGCGACATTGTAAGCCAATTACTTCAGGTTTCGTCTCATCCCAAGATTCCTCCGCTAATTGCCAAGCACGGGCAACATCAGTTACAAAGTTGGCAGTTTGTCCCAAGTGTTCGCACGCTTCATACCAACCATTTCTTCCTGTTGCTGATTCTTCTGCTAATAATTGGTGAATCTCTTTAACTTGTTCAGCCTTTTCCAAATGCCAAACTAAATGCTGATGGATGTATCCGTCTGAAGGTAGGGTATGCCAGAGATTTTTATCCGTAAAACTTCGGTACTTCTCCAAGAACGAAGCGTGGGCTTTAGGTAGAGTTATACCTAAACCTGGTAAGTTACCTTTACGCTTAGGTTTTGGTGAAGCAGTTAACAAATTACATGCCAAGTCGTGAAACAAATCATGTAAACGGTAGGTGGGTGTACCATCTGGCAAAGGAACACCAGCCAACAATAGTGCTTTATTTTTAAAGTAGCGTAACTCGTCCTCTGCATCCCTCTCATCATCAATATCCCACAGGGTTGCAGTCATTTTCGGAGCAATATTTACATCCTCTGGTAATATTCCCAACCAAATAAAATTTTCTCGCGTTTCCTCGGATAATCGCTTTACGCTCAAATTTAATGATGCAATTAGAGAAAGACGTTTTAAACTTGCTTCATCCTTAGCATCTCTGGCTGACTTGTTATCTAATGTTTTTAACCGAGCTACCTCTTGCTGCATATCTCGCAATAAAACTGCCCAAGAAATACCATCATCAACTTGGGCAGCAGCTAGTTCCAATGCCAAAGGTAAGTAACCAACCTCTTTTGCTAAAGCTTCAGCATCAGTAGTTTCTGCGTCAGTCAGCTTACGTCCTAATTTCTTAGTCAACAGTTCAATCCCTTGGGATGGTGTCATTACATCCAGAGAGTAGGTACTGGCACCGAAAACTTGGGCGATTTCTGCTTCGCGGGTTGTTACCAAAACTTGACAACGCGCTCCTCCCACATTAAATGCCTGAGCATCACTAGTATTCCAAGCATCATCCACTACTAGCAGCACAGCTTTGTCATAAAGCAATGTGCGTAGTTGAGTACAAGTAGCTTCTACACTAGTAGCTTTGAAGTTGTAGTCACCTAATGCTTGTACCCAACCACTGAGCAGGGATAAAAGATTTGGTTGCTGACCTAATGTTACCCACAGAATCCCATCACAAAAGTGATTTTGCACCTCTTCATCATGGGCTAAAGCTGTGGCAATGGTAGATTTCCCAACAGCACCCAAGCCGTGAATGGCTGTAACTACCAAAGTTCGCACATCCGAGGATTTTGTAAGCAGACGATTTTTTAGGTCTTGGCTGTATTCGGGACGGTCTACATAATAAGTTGGTAGGGGTGGGGCTTGGAAAGGGATACCAATACGAACTGTAGATAATGGTGGCGCAAATAACTGTCCCCCTTGATTATCCTTCCAACGCAGATACAATACAGGACGATACCATTGATTACCTTCCACACCCATCGCTTCTCTTCCTTGACTGATAGCTACAGCAAGGGAATTTTTTTGTCCCAAGGAACGATAAAATTGCTTGGCGAATTCAGTTGCTGCATCAACACCTACTGAATACTGCATCGCTACCACTGCCGGAATTCGGTGATTAATTAAATTTTGTGCTGCGCCATTAAATACTGATTCTCCTTCCAAAGCCATTGCTGATTGGCAAGCACTCAACACCACCAAAGCCACACCACCAGGTTTTTGACTACCATCAGCAAAACTTGTTTGTTGCAGTAATGCCCCTAATTCCTTTGCGCTAACGTAATCTGGCTTATCCCCTTCACTTTCAAATGCTAAATAACCTTGAGCTTTTGGTAATTCACTATTGCACTTATTACAGTGGGTTGCAGAAATTCTCTTATGTATAGTGCGACAATTTTCGTTTTTACATCGCTTTGCAAAAATCCCATGTCCATCAAAATGCACCACATGAGGAGCATCCTTTCCTTGATGTTCCGTAAAATATTTTCTTAGTTCGTCAACAGTCGCATACTCTAACTCATCAAGGTTAATATGTCCGGCATCATGTGCGCTTTCTAATCCTTTATAAATGGCTTGTTGTTCTTTTTTGGAAAGTTTTTGAAGACCTAATTCTTTATCAAAAGCAGCAGAAGATACCAATAAAACATTTAGTCGCTCAAAAGTTGATAAGTTGGGGGGAAGAGCATCATGAGCGATATAACGAGAGAAAGTTACTTGATGATGCAGTAAAAAATCTTGCCCATCATGTAGCAATTCCCAAGGATAATCGGCTAACCTGGAACGCTTGCTTGAATCATCTTCAAACCTAAGCTGAATGTGAAGCTGAGTATTTTTACTTTCTGCTAGTCGCACAGCAGCTTTGAAAGCATTTTCAACCTTACCTTCGGGAAGTAATGAACGATATAAAGCTTGCCCAATATAAACTAAATAATTTGTATCAAAATCTTTTCTATCTTCAGCAAGAATACCAACACTCCTCATCCACTCTTGCTCGTGACTGGAAAAATATTGGGGATTGAAACCAGCGATTTCTAAAGTTCTCAGCAAAGTCATACGCCAATCATTTTCGCTGTCAGTAAACGGTAACGATGAGTCCGCTTCCCCTGACTGGGTGACAATTGCTTTGAATTGCTTTTCGTTTCTAGGAGACAAGTAAAGCTCAAATGTTTCCATTAAAATGCTTTTTTAATAATATTTGTAAAGATAAGTTAAAATCCAGGTTGTTCGTTTCCTTTCATTCCACCTTCGATACTTGTCTCCAACAATTCCTTCCAGCGTTCCGGATATTTCTTTTTATATACTGCCAGTAATTGTTCTTTATTTAACAACGGTGAAAGCGTTACTTTGACCTTTTGCACATCATCTTGACTGTTACCCCCACCTAATTCGAGAACGTATATTTTTATTCCTGCCTTTCCTTCGTTCTTCACCGTCACTTGTAGTTCTAACTCTACGGAATCGACATTGAGAAAAGGTATATCATTTTCGTTTTCTGGTGAAGTTGTTAGCAGTTCTTGTTTGACCTGCTCGATTAATTCAGTAAGTCCAATTAGGCTTCCATTAGGCATTTAAAATTATGCGCGAGTATAATTGAGCATAAAAGCTTATTTACTCTGTAATTATTACACATGGCTAGTTTTAAGAATGTTTAAAAAAAAACAATTATTTTTTACACTTTAAGTAATTTTTAATCTAAAATCTTTATCTGCATATTTTTGTAGTTATTGCGGCGTTAGTAACAAATTTTAATGAACTTCTATCAGTCATTATTGAGAAGGTGTATCGAATCGGTTTAACACCGCAACCGACTTTGTTTAAGCGAAAAGTAAGATAAAACTGTAATACCAGAAACTACATGATTTACAGCTTGTATAGGAGATGCTTAAGAGCTTGCGAGTATTTCTAGAGAAAACACCACTACAGAAGAGAATAGCTTTGAGTAGGTATTAATCGATGTAGTGCATTTTGGGAGTGGTTCATTAATTTAAATTATGGCGATTTTTCGCTTTCGTTTAGTTTTAGCATTTATGTAGTGCATCACATTTCCAAGCCGCCATCATGTTCTACCCTATAAAGCTAGAAGAAAGCGCCATTACCCCCATCGAAGAAGAACTGCTACACAACCAAGATATTTCATTAACCAGCCCTGGAACAATTCTCAAAGACTTTCAAATGTTGCTGGATTTCATTGGCACAGAAGGAATTGAGGTTAGTAAAACCCAAAACTTTTTACCAATGAAATCTTTACAAGAACTCAATACTCGTTTAACTCATCCGATTCAAATTGACCTCAAACGTCCGCAACAAAAAGCATATCCCCACCTTCACGGGCTTTATCTGTTATTAAGAGCTTCAACTATAACTACAATTGAACCTAAAGGTAAAAAATTCTTCCTACACCTCGAACCCAAGGTCTTAGAATCCTGGAACCAGCTAAATTTTACAGAACGTTATTTCAACCTTTTAGAAGCTTGGTGGATTTGGGGCAATGAAGAAATTTTAGGTGAAAAGGGTTGGCGCAGTGGTTTTCACAAATGCCTAATGTTCTGGTATGAGCTTGACTCAAAAAAAAGTTTAATTCCTAAAGGGGAAGAACTGAAATGGTACAGCTATTCTCCAGGACTTTACCAAATTGCCTTGCTCTCCATGTTTGGACTCCTGTCTGTCAAAAATGGGAAGCCCAAAAAAGGTCAAGGATGGCATTTTACGCAACTGAAAAAGACTCCCTGGGGCAATGCTTTAGTCAAGCTAATCAAAAACACCATGTCAGCCCAATTCCAGGAGGAAACTGATTCGCAGAATTTAGATACCGAAGAAGAAAAAGAACACCCCTTTGGAATCTGGCAGCCTCAACTACAACCAATATTCCCCAAGTGGCAGCAGAATCTCACTATTCCTGAACCGGAACTGCAACCAGGTGTTTACATCTTCAAAGTTTCTCTGGGAAAAATCTGGCGGCGTATTGCCATTCCCTCCCATTACAGTCTATATGACTTAAGTAACATTATTTTAGAATCTGTTAATTTTGATAATGACCACCTGCATGAATTCTCTTACAAAAGTCGCTATGGTTGGACAGTACGGGTAAATCATCCCAATTGCAATGAAGAACCTTTCAGCGATGATTTTGAAATCTCCGATTTATCCCTATCTCTCAAACCAGGACAAAGCATGACTTACTTGTTTGATTTTGGTGATAATTGGAAATTTAATGTTCAATTAGCAGATATCTCCCCAGATAATTCAGAAATAGTGAAACCAACAATTTTAGATACTCACGGCTCTGCACCTTCACAATATCCAAGCTGGGATGATGAAGACGAAGAAGACGAAGAAGATTGTATGGGCAGTTAGCTCGTCCGTTGCGGGCAACTGTCGGCTAGCGGGCAACTATCCATCAAACACGGGAGCCGGATGATGCGTCTATACTTATAGAGGAAACTGCATTAAAATGTAGCCGTCAAGATTCCTACTTTCGTATGAGAAGGCAGTCGGCAATAGGCAATCGGCAGTCGGTTCCCCATTAATAAATTTAACTCCTTTTCTAATATCGGACACATTTTTTCTTGTACTACGTATGTTGAAAAAGTATTGTTTTTTTCATAAATGAATAATGGTGCATTGTAACCCAATACGGCAGTTTCATAAGCCCTTCTCATTCCACTGCCCACTACCTTTTCTGGTCAAGTTCCTGAAAAATAAAATTTATCATCCCTCCCCAGTTGTATTACATCACCTGACAGCGCTAAAATCTGGCTTAAGACCGAAGCAATTTTTATTAAAACTGCCTTCATACAACTCGTGACCAAAACCCACATTATCGCATTATTTAACCAGTCTGGAGGCGTGGGTAAAACAAGTTTAACGATGAACTTGGGCTACCACCTCGCCCAAAAAAAGAAGAATCGCGTCCTACTTATTGATATGGACCCGCAAGCATCTTTAACGACGTTTATGGGTCTTGAA
>JBCCLY010000067.1:0-10585 GCA_039026655.1 Cyanobacteria bacterium P01_C01_bin.38
AGCCGACAAAACTTTCAGATTTTCTAAATCGTCATCAACTATTAAAATATTTTCTTCACCTGCCTGCCCGTGCGAATCACTTTTCATAGCTGATATGTTAAAACCAACATTTGATGTAGCCTTCTACGCTAACAGCCCAAATCACCATGCGACAGTGACGGATATCACTATAGGATGAAAAATTGGTAGTTGGTAATAGGGCATGGGGCATTGGGCATGGGGCATTGGGGGATAAGGAGGAGAGAGGGAGAAGGATAAATAATTATTACCAATTACCAATCCCCCATGCCCAATCCCCTATGCCCAATTCCCAATCCCCAATCTTCAAATTACTTAAGCGATCGCGAACATTTCATAAAGCAGACTTTGCGGATGCGCTCTCCCATACAAAACCGTCATTATTAAGGTGACGGCTAACAGGAGCAAATAATGGAAATAAAGTCAACTAGCCCTACAGCATCCTCTACAAACGTTCCCTCCGGCTATTTAAATATCATGGGTTACGTTGATGAGTCGGAAGTAAACGGACCGGGGAGTCGTGCTGTGATTTGGGTGCAAGGTTGCAAGCGAGAATGTGGAGGATGTTTCAATCCGAAATCTTGGTCATTTGAAGTCAATCAACTTGAATCGGTTGATTCTCTCGTTGAAAAAATCTTGAGTAAACCGGGTAATAAAGGCGTTACTTTTTCCGGAGGAGAGCCATTTTGGCAAGCAACAGAATTAGCCTCTTTGGCACGTAGAGTTAAAGCTTCTGGACTAAACGTAATGGCTTTTACCGGCTTTACATTAGAAAAACTGCAATCGCAACAAGCACCGAAAGGTTCTCAACAATTATTAGAACAGCTAGATATTTTAATAGATGGCCCTTTTATCGAATCTTTAGCAATAAATTCCCCCAATTCACCCGTTTCATCCAGCAATCAGCGAGTGCGTATATTTAATCCAGACTTTGAAGAAAAAATTACTTGGGCAAGCGATCAAATTGAAATTCACGTGTTTAAAGATGGCAGTCGCTTAGTTACTGGCTACAAAGGTTGGTATGAAGAATAGGAGTTAGGAGTTAGGAGTTAGGAGTTAGGAGTTGGGAGTTGGGAGTTGAGAGTTAGGAGTTAGGAGTTAGGAGTTGGGAGTTGGGAGTTGGGAGTTGAGAGTTAGGAGTTGGGAGTTGGGAGTTGGGAGTTGGGAAGCCCGGAATTAGGTAACGGTAAGATAAGAGTCTGAATTTATTGTTTTCAAGACTATTTACCCATTACCCATTACCCATGCCCAATCCCCCATGCCCAATCCCCATTACTTATTTCATTGTTGCGATAGGCTCATTCGTCGCGCCATTAACATAGCCTCCGAACAAAGGCTGGTATACGTTTGTGCTGCTCTGTGAATGCGTTACATTTGATAAATTCTGTTTAAACCAATGGCTTGCTAAACGAGCAATTTCTTCTAATGCACCTGGCTCTTTAAATTGACGGTTTGCATTAGGGATAATCTTTAATTCTTTTTCGGATGATTGAATTTGTGTGATTGTGTCTTCGTTTGTGGCAATTGTGGGTAAATCGTTTTCACTCACAATCAATAAAGTAGGAGTTTTTACTTGGGATAAAACCTCATTTGTTAAACAGGTATTTCCGCTACAGGAAACTACAGCCCCCACTGTAGGATTTTCCGCTGCTGCAAGTAAAGCCGCACCCGCACCCGTTTGCTCTCCAAAATAACCAATTTTCAAATCAGCCGTCAGAGAGTAATTAAGCAACCAGTTTGTTGCATCTGTTAATCTTTTTCCAAGGAATTGAACGTTACTACTGCAATGTCTGCTGCGTAAATCAATTGCTTCTTCTTGAGGTGTTAATAAATCAATTTGTACGGTAGCAACTTTGGCTGTTTGCCTTAACAAGTGAGCAAGGTAACGATTGCGAGTACTATAGCTACCAACGCCACTATTGTGTACAAATATAACCATTCCCTGGCAGTTTCGAGGTAAAACTATTTCTGCTTGCAAACGAATAGAATCAAGTTCAATTGAAACTATTTTTTCTTCAACGTAATTCAAAGCAGTGGAATTCATTTTGGTATCCTTTTTTTAATGGTAATTATTTATTACTATTACCGATGTATACTGTCATTGTCCTGGTTCAGTAAATAATCGTATCTGAGACATAACTAATTTGACAAGTATTATTTATTTTGTGTAATAGTACTGCGAATCAGACAGATTGCTTATAATATCACCGGGGAGCAATATTTTATCTATTTTGCTAAAAGTTTTTGCTTAATACTTAGTAACAAACAAAGACAGTAAATCAGCTTTTGAGCTAATTATTTTACAAAATGTTAAGCTTACTTTCATGAATTATTATTATGCAAGTAAACAAAAAGTTGTATTCTTGCTACGCAGTTTTTTAACTAATCTCGGTAATCACACTGGTGAAAATAAATTATTTTATTTATATGCTAAAAGTTTGAGAAAGTTGTGAGTACTGGTTATTTTTTATTTTTTATTCAATTGTAATTATTGATATATATTAAAAACAACTGGCTAAAGATATATACCATAGGTATTAGATTGTACTCAGTTTTATAAATTATTAGTTAATAGGTTTGGTTAGAAAGATTGAGCAAATTCGACTTGTAACGAGAATATTTATTTATATTGAGCCAATCGAATATATCGATGCATATTTAATTAAAAATTAGTTTTGACAGCTTTTTAGTAAAGAATGCACGTCCCCAAGAGCGATAAATCGCCTACTACAAACTCTTAACTCCTAACTCCTAACTCCTAACTCCTAACTCATAATTACTTCCCATTAGCTTTCAAAACTTGGGCATATCGTTGTTCAACATCTTGTTTGTCTTCTTCAAAAGATAATCCTTGACGACTACCTTTTAATATCAAATCTGCATGACGGCGTAAGGCTTTTTTATCTTAGGGATTTTCTGTATATTCAGCTATGACGGCGATGGATTCTAATAAACGAACGGTAACTGCTGCATCGCTAGAACAATTTTGACGAATTTGATTGAAAGCAACATCGGTTAAACCGGCAAAGGTTACGGGATGAGCAATTACGCGGAGGTTGTCAAAACCATCGTAACGATAGGGAGAAGGGAAATTGGTTTGAGCTAAGCGAGCCAGCCCAGCGCTAAGGTGATCTATGCAGCGAATAGCGGTAAATGGATCGTTAAGGCTCGGAGATAAAGCGCGTAAAGCTATTTCTACTAATTGATTAATCGGGAATTCAATATCTTGCTGTTCGTTACGCTCTCTACCTAGAATAAATGCTTTATGAATTTGCTTTTGAATATCGTTAAAAGGAGGATTGTTGGAGCTATTAGTTTGCATCGAAAGAATTTTGACGGTATTACCTCCTTTAATCGTAAATTTCCCCGGTCGAGTTAATATTTTTACTAGCAAGTTATGTTTGCAGGCTATATCCATCAATTTATCGGTATCAATTGCTTGGACATAACCTTTACTTGCAGCTTTAATAGGAAAAGCTTCTTTATCGAAATCTTCTGGAATTTCTGCTGGCGAATGCTTATGCTGGGGTTCGTTATATCCGATTTTTTGGGGAAATAATCTTTCTATTGCCTCATCTAATTCTTGACTAATTTGAGAAATTACATAAGAAACCTGAATAATAGTAGAAGCGTGATGAATAAAGTAAATTAGCACCGCAGTACTAAATACAGCCAAAATAATCCCTACCGTTACCGAAAGATGCGGTACAAATTGGTTTCTATCCTCAGCGCTTCCATAAATCGATCGCAATACCAATAAGGAATAAACAAAAGTGCTAATAAAAGTACCAAGCACTACTTTATTACCAACATCCTGCATGAAATTACGCAGAATACGCGGTCCGAAATTTGAAGAAGCAAGCTGAAGTGCCACGATGGTAATCGAAAAAGCCGTTGCAGTAATGCCAATTGTCGAACCTGCAACCGTTGAAAGTACACCACGGGCACCGTCAGCACTACCTGTATAAATCCAGCCCCATTTCGCAAGAGGGCCGTAGTAATTAAATCTATCTAATCTGAGTAAGCCAAATGCAAGTACGGTAGAAAAAATTGCCATCACCGTGGGTACAAACCAGTAGCTGGAATTAAGGGAATCCCATAGTTTACCCAGTCTGATATTGTTCATACTGTGAAACAGAAAATCAATGTTTTAGGCAATAGGGAGTAGAGTAAGTAGGGAGTAGGGAGTAGGGAGTAGGGAGTAGGGTATTACCGCTCAAACAAACCCGGTTTCTTGTCGTGAAAATACGATTATCTCGTTGTCTAACCTACAAGAAACTGGGTTTCTTTAGGCTTATCATGATTTATCAATAATTGAAGTTTTATTATTATTACCATCTCCACTGTTGCTTTGAGATTGATTCTTAATCAGTCGATTTATCGAACCGCTAATACTGCGACTTCTAGGAACTTCACCATAAGACGGCCATCCCTCCCGCTGACGATTTCGATTTCCGTCTGTCTCTTCGGTTTGATCGTGGAAAAGAATTTGTTGAGTTGGGAATGGCATATCAATACCGTTAGCCGTCAATTTGTTTTTCACTGCGCTAAGTACGCGATCGCGAAAGTCTAAAGCATCGGCGCGGCGGGGAGGATTAATCCACCATCTACCGCGAATATTTACGGTAAAGTCTGCCAATTCCATCACAAGTACATCTGGTGCGGGGTCGCTAAGAACACCTTCAGTTTCCCGTATCGTTTCCAAAATTAACTGTTTTGCACGATCGATATCATCCCCATAACCAATACCAAAATCATATTCTATGCGTCGCTTATCAAAAGCAGTGTTTACGGTAACGGCATTAGTAAATAATTCGGCATTAGGAATCACAATTCGGCGACCATCATAAGTTCTAATTGTAGTCGCTCGCGTTTCAATACTTTCTACAGTTCCTTCAAAGCTTTTGAAGACAATTTGATCGTTAATTTCAAAAGGTTCGGTAAGTAAGATTAGAATTCCAGCTAAAAAGTTTTGCAAAATATCGCGGAAAGCAAAACCAATTGCTACACCACTTATTCCCAAAAGATTTACTAAATCGCCAATTCTAAACGAGGGAATAACAATTGTTAGCGCTACGAATGCACCAATTAAAATTATTGCACCCTGCGCCAAACGCCCCAAAACCATTCCCAAACTACGAGCATTGCGACGATGGCGCGTTACTCGTCTTATTGCTGTTTTAATACCTCTAGCAAGCAAGAAAAAGACAATAAAAACAACAATTGCCAAGATGATACTTGGCAATCTAGCGATAGTATTATCTATCAATAATTGAGTCCTATCCCAAGCTGACGTTATTTCCTCTTTTGCATTTTCTGTTGCATCTTTTACTTGTGCAATTATCATAAATAGTTGTTATTGGTTAGTTGTTAGTTCTTAGTTGTTAAGTTGTTTTAAGTTTTCGGTAAATAGGGGAGATTTCCGGCTGCCACCACGACATTATTTTTAATTGTGATACTTATAATAATATGAAATTAAAAATTCGGAAGATAATTATTAAAAATAGTATTTTATATAACTAATAACCAATTCTGTATGAGAATGCGCTTAATTACTCTCACTCTAGTGGTTTGTCCCGTTAATTCTGATGAGTACTTATACGTTCGTAGTTAGGACTTTAGTCCTTCGGAGCGATAAATCGCCAACTACAAACCTATCAAAACTAATGTGGTCGAATACTAGAAGAGTGGAGCTAAATGAGCAAAGCCGATCTGCATGGGCTAAATTTGGCGCATCTTCTTGAATAAATGCTATAAAAACCAATTGTTTCCCCAAGAAAATATCAACTGTTCACTGTTCACTGTTCACTGTTCACTGTTAACTGTTCACCGATTCAACTGATATATTTTCCAAGCTGTAAAAGTACCGATTGGACTCCAAATTAAATAAGGAACTAATAATAATGCAGCCCAAATAGAAACTGGAAAAACAAATAAAGTCAGAATTAATCCGATAATAAATCCTACTCCTCCAACAATTGCTCCTACTTTCATACTTTGCAACCAAAGAGAAGCTGGAGTGAAAGCCACAACAACTATTTCAAGTAGTAAATAAAAACCCATCAAAAACCAAGTTTGGGAACTACCAGGATTACTTTCCCATACTATATAGGCAGACCATGCACCACAAATAAAAATTACCGTCCAAATTACAGGAATCAGCTTTTCAAATGTCAACCAACTCGGTCTTTGCAATCGTTTAAACCATTTGACATCTTTAGGTCTGATTATATTACTTCCTAGAGCCACTATTAATGTTACGGCTCCGATTACCATCCAAGGTTTTAGCATTGTTCTTTTTTCGAGAGGGGGAGAGGGGGAGAGGGGGAAGAGGGGGAAGATGAATTTCCACAGAAACCCTACTCCCTACTCCCTACTCCCTACTCCCTATTACCCAATTTATTAACTTGCCATAAAACTTTTGACTTTCATCTTTTTACGACGCAAGCGGGCGATCGCCTGACGCTGTAGCTGTCTAACTCTGGTATGAGAGATATCCATGCGTTTTGCGACTTCTGTTAATGTTAATTCGCGCCCGTCGCTTAAGCCAAAGTGTAAGTTAACAACTTCTCGCTGTTGGGGTGTTAGCTCTATAAGCATTTCGTCGAGACATTCTCGCAATGATTGAGCGGTGACGTAATCGTCTATGGAAGAACTTGTATCTTCAAGTAAGTCTTGTAATTCGGTATCTTGTCCTTCACCAACTCGTAAATCTAAGGATACGGGTTGACGAGACATATGTAAATAATCTTGTATTTGCGAAGGTTTTAAAGATACTTGAGAAGCAATCTCTACCATCGTGGGAGTACGCCCTAATTGTTGGGTTAAATCCCGACGTGCTTTCTTAATTTTTTTCAGGGTTTGACATACATGAATTGGCAGACGAATGGAACGACTTTTTTGATCTAAAGCTCTGGTAATTGCTTGTCTAATCCACCAATAAGCGTAGGTAGAAAATTTATATCCTTTGTCTGGATCGAACTTTTCAACTCCTCTTTGTAAACCCAAAGTTCCTTCTTGAATTAAATCGACAAACTCCAAATTACGATGCTGATATTTCTTGGCGATCGCCACAACTAAACGTAAGTTGGCTTCAATCATTTTTTGTCGAGCCATTTCTCCGTTATCAAGGGTTTCTTGCAGTTGAGCTTCGGGCATTTGTGCGGCGGCAGCCCACGCGGAAAAATTGGGTTCGGAGTCTAATTTTTCGGTTAAATCTTCTTTAATTTGCTGCAATTGGGTTAACTGCTTAACTCGTTGGGAATAAAATATTTCTTCTTCACGGGTTAATAATGGTACGCGACCAATTTGAACTAAAAAAGACCGTACAGTGTCTGCATTTAATTTTTGAGTGGCAGATGCGCTATCTTTTCCCCTATCAACAATTGCTGGTTGCATGTTAATCAAAAACTCCTCAAGGCTTTAACTTAATATTTTTTTTCGTTCACCGCTTGGATGCGTTTCAAAAATCAAACTTTTATTATTTTACTTGCCACAATACCACCCTTACTCACGTTCAATCTTTGTCAGGAGATGGTCGGCTATTCAAGAGTGTATTAGCTACTGTTGTTAATGTGGGATTCATGCTTTTCAAAGTCTTCTCGAAGCATTCGTAATAAAGTAGCACAGTAGATAGCACTACTGCTAACAATATAATTGAGATTAGATTGAAGCTTTATTACTTGGGAATTTAACCAGCATCGTTCGGTACTATAAAATTCCAAACCATAAACCGCTTCGACACCCCAATTTTGGTTATCTAAGGATATAATGCGTTTACCACTTGACCCAGTATAAGCAAGCGTTTCACCTTGATCGCCAGCCCCTATAGTTATTATGTCGTATTTTATTTGCATTAATAGTGATTGATTATTAGATTTTTTTTACTTATTTTGGTTCGACAAAAGTATTTAGTTCTATACTTAGTAAAGTAATAGGAAAAATCTATTCATTTTTTGAATTAAGAGCCAAATATAAAGTATAAAGCACTTCAATACTTCATACTTTTGATATTTATTCACTCATGGGGATTTACTTAATAGCTTTATTACCAAACCTGGTATTTCAAGCTTTCAAACCTCTTTAATTTCCTACAAACAATTTAAGATATAAAAGATAGGGTACAAAGTATAAGTATATGCTTCATACCTTATCTTTAATACCTTTTAAGCATTTATCTTTTGCTTAGACCAAAAACCATTTTCATCTTCCTCAAATTGTTCGTGAACTGCATTCCAAGCAGCAACTTCGGCTTTACTATCATCATTAGATTCATCTAATACGGCATTGTAGGCGGAAATAAAAGTTTTTTGTGCGGGTTCCGATAAGTGCGATCTTACTTCAGGAGCTAAGTCTTCGGCACTATTGCATTTACCAGAACAAGCACGAGGTAAAGTAGCTTCATTAGTATGAACTTCCTCACCACCAGCGCTTTCCATAAGCAAGGTAATCTCTCCTGTTTTGTCCGCAGGTACTTCCGCCATCACGATAAACTCCCCAGCTTTCAAGCGAGTTTCGTAAATAGCAGCCTTTTCTTTAGGCATACCCAAAGTTACTAATACTGATGCTAAACCAGCGCCAGCGCTACCGGCTAAAGCACCACTAGCAGCACCTAAAAGCGCTCCACCGATGGGACCTGCTGCCACAATCGGACCTACGAAGGGAATGAACAGCACGCCTACGCCGGAGAGTAAGCCTAACAAAGAACCGAACAAAGAGCCAAAAACTGCTCCAGAACGCAATCCGCCGAAAATCACATCTTTCTTTGAAATGAAACCTGAAATTCTAGTTTCAGATTGAAAGTTGTTACCCATTACCGAAATATGGTCTCGGGATACTTGTCTATCTAACAAACGGCGGATAACGCTATCAACTTGACTTTGCTCTTTAAATACGGCCGAAACAGTACGTTCTGCTTTATAATCGGACATTTTGATTCCCCTGTCTTAAATGCAATTCACGAGTATATGAGAATAGGATTTAGTCTAATTAGATACTTCTAATTAACGCCTACAGCGCTTTTTGCAGGCTGTGAACCGTCTGCGTGTAGAGATTCACCTTCAATAAAGGAGCGCAACATCCAAGCCATTTCCTCATGTCCTTCCATTAATCCGGTAAGGAAATCAGCGGTTCCTTCATCATGGAACTTATCGCCACAAGAATCAATATGCTCGCGCAAGTTGCGGATAACCTGTTCGTGATCGTCTACCAAGCTAGATACCATCTGAGTCGCTAAAGGTAGATTTTGGGAATTTTCTTTCAAAGAAGTTAGCTTCAAAAATCCTTCCATAGTACCTACAGGGAAAGCACCCAAAGCACGAACCCGCTCGGCGATTGAGTCAATATTCATGGTCAAGGTTTGATAGTGTTCTTCCCACAATTCGTGCAAGCTGCGGAACTGAGGTCCGACAACATCCCAATGGTACTTTTTAGTTTTAACTAATAGTAAGTAAGCGTCTGCTAAGTCGTTATTTAACAGTTCGCAAACACCTTTACGTTGTTCTTCTGTTAGACCAATATTGATGCTACGCATAATTTTTTTCTCTCTTCTCAACTCTTACTCAATTTGAACATATTCACTTTTATGAAAAATCAATCCTAAGTGGGAATGTTGGGTTAGATTTTGAAGATATTTACCTAATTCTTTTTATCTAGTGTAATTATAAAAGTTATCAATATTCAATTATGGGTAATATTTAGTCTTATACTAGTAATAATGTGTAGTATCCGCTCATCAAATACGTATAGTTTACGGTTTGAATATTAGAATAATTTGTTGAAAAAGGGAACGGGGAACGGGGAATGGGGAACAGAAAGTTTACTTGGAGTTTCATGCCCTCCAAGCACGCTACGTAAAAAAATTTAATAGTTAATTTCTAGCTAGTATGGCAGTAAAACATTTATAATTGCGATAAAGCTTGTATCGCAATGCTTCCATAATTTTGAAAATATGCGTGTATACAAACTACTAAAGATCCAATAAAAAATAAGTGATTTAAATAAAGAGTATTGTGCTTCCTCTATTTGAGCCAATAAGAAGCAAGCCAAAAAAAGGAAGCAATTAGTAAACCGTTTTTTTAACTCTAAAGCGAAGGAGTAACTTTATTATCTCCTTCCTCTCCATCCTTACTCATTTTGCCAGTTTTATATTGTTGAGCCGCTTCGTAATCTTTATCAACATCAACATTTGCAGTCTTTTCTTGTTTCTCACTTACGGCTTCTTTTGTTAACTCAGCTTCCTGATTGGGTTCGGTATCAGTCTTAGGAACTTTTGCTTCGCTCATGTTAAACACTCATTTATTATGAAATTTTAGTCTGCAAGCTTTATGCTACAAAAAATACCGATATTTTATAACTGTTCTTACGGTGTAATTGCGAATTATATCTATGGATTGATTTAATATTAGGGTTTTAATGGTAAAGAGGGAGTAGGGAGTAGGGAGTAGGGAGTAGGGAGTGGGTAAAAATCACAGGACTTACGTAACTGGCACATTTTTATTGTAGGGTGCTGTGACACTTTGATTTAATTTGAACGTAGAGATAGGGTATTCAGTGTCACGCACCATCC
>JBCCLY010000068.1:0-10572 GCA_039026655.1 Cyanobacteria bacterium P01_C01_bin.38
GGAGCGAATTGCTGAGACTTTGATACGAACTTTTGTACCTAATTCTAATCCTTCTTGGGGAATTGGTAGTTTACCTAAAGCTAAAATAAAGCGGTTGTAGTCTTGGGTAACTAATTCGGGGGGAATGTCGGCTTCGTATTCACCTCCGTTGTCTCCTCTGATTTCGTATTCTACGCGAAACCGAGTTTTGATAACATCTGATTTACGAGCTAAGTCTACTAAACTCAATTTCAAGTTTTCACCGCTACCTACAAAGTCGGCTACTGCTAATTCGGTAACTTGTTTTTCGGGAATTGCATTGTTAACTACTAACTTGGTTAAATCGGCTTCTTGTTTTTTACTAATATCAAGCCACAACTTTTTAGGAAAATCAACTTCGATTTTACCGTCGTTGTTTAAATTCAATTTGAGATTAGCTTTACTAAAATTACTTATAGGCTGCTTTTCCTGCCAATCTATTTGAAAATCCCTTTCTATCCGCTTATCAAATTCGCGATATTTATCCGCAATTACCGAGCCGGGAGCGAGTAAAGAAACGGCACCATTACGAGCAATCCAGCGATTTTTTGATAAACGAATTGATTTATTTTGTAACTCTAAAAAATTTAATTCTGCTTGAGGATTATCTGGAGCAAGCTGTGTTTTACCTTTAACTAAACTTAAAACTCCCAAACTTCCGCGTTTACCATCTTTGCCATCGTAACCGTCACGCCCATCGCTACCGCTGTAACATCTATACTTACGTTTTTTACACTTATAACTGTCGGTGCCTTTTTTACCGCTACAAGATTCAACAGTCCAACTGCGACGGTGACATCTGCAACCTCTAGCACCATCACCACCACGTCCACCGCGTCCGCCTTGTCCCCCTATACTGCGTACTAAAATACTTCTTAAATCAGAAATATTATTGTAATAAACACTTAAATCACCACCGCTTCCACCGTTACCACCGCTACCAGCATCGCCACCTCTACCACCATCTTTTGCATATATATCGCGCTTTATCTTACGCTTTCTACTTCCGTATCTACGACGACAACGAGGGCGATCGCCGTCTTCACCATCTTCGCCATCTTCACCATCCCTACCCGATAAATCCAGATTTACAGGAGAGCCATCAGCAAATACGCTAGCGTCTCTACCGCTGCTGCCACTTCTACCACTGCGCCCATCTCTACCATTCTCCCCATCGCGATCGCCGTATCTTCGATAATTATCGCGGCCATAATCTTTAGCTATTTTCCCTGAACTTTCCAAACACAACAGTGTATCAAATTCAGACGCAGAAGCAGGTAAACCATTAACTAATAAGCTAACTGTAAGTAAAAATGATAACCTCTTCAAAACAAGTTTTAACATTTTCAGATTGATTTTTTATTTAATAGAGAATAATTTAAACCATCGCAATTACGCTTTATTTTTCGGAATTTCATTGAAAAATTCAAGTGAAAATTATACTTTTATAATGGAGAAAACTGTAATGCAGGATTGTTAAGTAGGGAGTAGGGAGTAGGGAACAGGGAATAGAGGAAAAAGCATGGTTTAGATTAGCAACAAAGATTTTTTCCTAATTAGATACAATACGTAATTCGATTTACTAAACTAAGACTTGAAAATTAAAATTTAGTGCCCTTATGGAAAAACATATAGCATTCCTAAATCATTTGTGAGATTTTAGAAACCCGGTTTTTCCAAAAAACCGGGTTTCTGGCACCTAGTTTTCTCACGACTCATCGTGCGTATTGCTATAACTATTAACTCCTAACTCCTAACTCCTAACTCCTAACTCTTAACTCCTAACTCTTAACTCCTAACTATTCCCCAAAGGAAAAAACAAGTATTTTCTACAAACTGGTAACAGATTCTAAATATTAGTTTTTCATAAACTTTGCGTAATTGTCACAAACATCTGTGTATTTATCATTACTATATAACTGATAACTAAGAAGAGTAATGGTTAACTATGATGCAACTACCATCATCTGAAGGCGAATCTTCTACGGAATTACAACAAGAAGTTGAACAACTTTCTAATATTGCTAGTGATATAGCCATCGATAGTGAAATGCAAGCTAAGATACAAAGTTTGCTGGCTCAGATTAAAACGAGTTTGCAGCAGCAACAGTTAAGTATCGAAATGCAGCGAGAGCTTGCGAGATTACTAAGTTTGATATCTATATTAGATCATCGTAATCCAGAACAAATTTATATTTTAGATTTAGCTATTTCTATTCTGCTGGAAAATCAAGAAGATACAGTTAAAAGCGAAATAAATTCCAATTTTCCTAAGAAAGTATCTAATAAAAGTTCTAGAAACTTAGTTTTCATTCAAGAAGCGCGAAGACAGATAGCAATTCAATCGCGAGAATATCCAAATCCTTTTAGTGCGATTATAAAAGGTACTGGAGGTGCTTATAATAGACTGCTTTCGGGTTTAAGTTGGTTTTTTATCATATTTGTAATTTGCCCTTTGCTCGGAGTAGGATTAACATTTGTTACCTTGAATTTACTGGGTGCTAGAAAAGAAGTTGTAAATACAAGATATGCTAACGAATTAAATCTTAAAGAAACGCAAATTGAAAAGACGAATGAAATTAATAATGCTCTGCGCTCTCGGCTGACTAAAATAAATGATGAATTAGATTTTATATTACCTGAAAAAGCCTCAAATTCATCAGCTACAACAACAGAGAATGAAAATACACTTTTAACTTCAGCATCTCGAAAAAATGTTGTTGAAATTGAAACTGATAAAATCAAAGCAATCAAACAAAATATTAAAGTTGAATTAGAAACCGCTAGCCGAAAGGAAAGTAAATTAGTAGCTTCTATGTCAGATAGTGCAGAAGCAGGAAATATAAATACACCAAATACGGAGAATGAGGAAGATAAAACTAATAGTGATTCTGATAATTCACAATCGGGTTTAACTCAATTTACTGGTTTTACAGATTGGTTTGTAAAACAGGATTTATTCTTTATTTCTCTGGCAGTTTCAATGGGAGCTTTAGGAAGTGCAATCAGCGTAATTGTACGTGCAAATAAATTTATCGAAACAGGTAAAGAAGGAAAATCAGATTTATTTTTTACTGGTTTTTTCCGTCCAATTGTCGGTATGTCTTTTGCTATTTTTGCGGTAGCTTTGATTGAATCTGGCGTATTTTCCGGTATATTTAGAATTGCCGAACGCGAAAATCGTAACGTTTACCTTTATATGGCGATCGCCTTCGTTGCTGGATTTAGCGAAAGGCTAGTTGAAGACGTAGTTTTGAAAACAGAAAATACGCTAACCGGCTTTTCTTCACGCTCCGATAAACCGGAAAAGTAATTGTTAATTGTTAATTGTTAAATAAGTCGGCAAAAATAAACTGAACTATGTCACATTCAGATAAATTACTATTAAACCCTTACCTCTACTGCCCACTTCCTACTCCCTACTCCCTCGTCTTAGTTCGGATTTTCAACGCTAACCTACTTAATTGTTAATCTTTATCTACTACAGAATCATCTTGAATAGCTGGATTAGCGGGATTAATATCTACAAAAGCAAGATTAGTGTCAGATTCTTTTTTATTATTGTAATGCCAATTATTAAGAACATCTTTGACTAAAATTTCTTGAATAAGTGTTTGTAGCACAAGTACTAAAGGTATCGCCAAAAATAAACCCAAGAAACCAAAGAAATTAGCAAAAACTACCACTGCGAGTAGAGTAACTACTGGTAACAAAGAAACTTGTGACCTCATTACCAAAGGTACTACAATTAAACTTTCAACCTGTTGAATACCGATATATATTGCTACTACAGCAAGTGCTTTCCAAGGTGCATCAAGTAGCGCTAATAATAATGGCGGAATTAAACTTAAGGTAGGACCAACATTAGGAATAAACTCTAAAAATCCAGCTATAATCGCATTAATTAAAGGTAGTCGCACCCCTAAAATTAATAAACCAATATAGCTTAAACCACCAATGAGAAACATAGTAAGCAACGTACCTTTAATCCAACCTACTAAGTATTTTTCGCACTTGCATAAAATCTCGTCCATACGACGACGATAAAAGGCTGGAAAAAGTTGTATAAAGCCGCTTCGATAGGGATTAGGATCTATCAAAAGCATTACAGTTAACACAAAGAAAAGTAAAGAGTTTAAAACAATATTAAACGATCGACTGAGTACAGTAAATACGTTTCCTGAAACAGCACCTAACCAAGTTTGTAAGCTTTCAGTAAGATATCCTAAACCTTGAATTTCTTTTAAAACTTCTTCCGGAATCACATTTAAAAGCCACTCATTCCATACCCGGAGTTGCGCTAAAAACTTTGGTACTATAAAAGTAAATTCGCGTAACTGTTCTACTATTCTGGGAGCAATTAGCGCGAAAAATCCCGACACCATTGTAAGCAGTAAAATAACCGATATACCAACTGCAAATCCCCGCTTCACTTTAATTTTTTGCAAAGCTTTGACAAATTGATTTAAAGCAGTTGCTAAAACTATTGCAGCAAAAACTATCAATAAAACTTGCCTAATTTGCCACAAGACATACATTGATACGACAAAAACAAAAAAGCCAATCCATTTTCCTATAATCACAAAATGCCTCCCCATTCTCCCAGTGTTAACCAGCGTATATTGTAGAATATCCGTTTAAATTGTTTGTGTCTTCCTCCGGAAGTAAGTGTCATTCAATGTACAATAAGGACTAAAAAAAGCTATATCCGTCTTTAGAAAGACCAAAATAGCTGTTTTACAAAGTATTGTGAAGTTCAGGATTGATTTTCTGCTAATAATTTTGATTTTCTCCTCACAGTTGAAAAAATATGGGTAAAACTGTTCCCTATTCCCTATTCCCGTTCCCTATTCCCTGTTCCCTGTTCCCTATTCCCTGCCTCAATTAAAAGACTTTGAGCGCAAACCCTATTTAGAAACAACCAAAATTATCGATCCAACCATTCAAGCAATCCTAAAGAATTTACGCTGCCCAACAAATGAGCGCCAATAATAGTTACATCTGCAAGAATCAAAAGTAAATCGATAGAGCGCACTACCGTTTCTGGATTGTAAACTGCTACTCCTTGAGGTTGAGCAAGAGTTTTTCCTAAAGCGGAGATTGCTGCTACTTCAGATGCAAAAAAACCTAACCCGATTCCCAGTAAACTAATTATCAAACCAACACGTAAAACCTGAATAACTTCTTCTTTTTTAGGATGTAAATTACTGTCAGGTAACTGCAAACGCTTGGCTAGACGAGTATAACGATAAGCCCAAAATACTCGGAAACCTATAGCAACGACACCAGATAATCCTAAAAATATTCCAAATCCGATAAAAGCACTATTAATATCGCTGAAATTACGGCTGAATATTACTAATAGCAATATAATTCCAGCGACGACACCTAAAAGTAAATGAACCCAAAAGCTGATTCTACCAAGTAAACGAAAAGTTCCAGCGAATTCTCGTTTACTTGGTGATGAAGATGTTTTAGACTGCATTAATATTTTCTCCTTTATAATTTTTGCAAAAATAAATACAATAGCAAAATCTGTAGAATAAAAAATTCAGATATATAGCATTTCTGAATCCCGAAGTGAGATTTTAGAAACCCGGTTTTTTGGAAAAACCGGGTTTCTGGCACCTAGCTTTCTCACGACTCATGTAGGATTTCTATATGATTAGCTTATCTTTTGCTATTTATAAAATTCTTCTTTCAAAAGGTAGATAGCTGTCTGTATTTAGGATGAAATATCAACGCAAAATAGAGGCTTTCACATTACATGAAAACCCCTGCTTTAGAAAGTTATTATTATCAACTTTGAAGTAAAGTCAATTTATTTTTCCGGAGAGTTAGGCAATGCAGAAGGATAAATACTGTTAACTACTAAAACCGGCTTCTCTTTGTAATCTGCTTCTAATTTAGTTTTGATGCCATCATCCCAACCAAATTTATAATCTTTTTCCAAGTCAGCTACTACAAATTTTCTTAATGTGCCTGTAGCAACAACAGTTTCATCCGCTTTAACATTCTTTTTGTATGAAACCAAATCTTCGTTATCTGGTACCAAAACTAATAAATCTTCAGCACCAATTAGTCTTTCCTCATCAAGGGTAAATACATTATTTCCAGTTACATCTTCAATCTTACCGGGCACTGCAATCACTTTATTGTAATATTCGTCAGGGCTTGATGTAATTTGCCCTGGTTTTGGTGCTAGTGCGATCGATTGAGCAACAATTGCTGCTTTACCTTCAAACTTTTCGTACTCTTTCGAGTCAAGTTTCAACTTATAATCTTTATTAAAATCATCAGTGCCATATTTTTTCACTTCACCAGTGATTTGCAATTCTGTACCTTCAGGAAGCTCTTGAGCTTCTCCCGATGCATTCACTACTAAGATGGTTTCACCACCAAAAAAGTCATCATCGGTAACAGCAAATGTAGTGTCGCTAATCTTGTTTATAGCGTTGCTTCTGATAGTTACGCTTTCCCCTATCAGTTTATCAGTGTTACCCGCAACTTCTTTCGCAGTTACGTTTTCTGCTTCTTGCTGTGTAGTAGTTTCTTCCGGATTGTTTGCTTCTGGCTGATTATCCGCACAAGCAGGAAGAATAATAGCAGTTAAAGCTAAAGCCAAAGCTTTTGAACGAAATCTGTTAAGCATGAAAATTTTCCTCTCAATGTTCTTATTTAATAATTGCAGTTAGCAGTTAAGGCTAAAATGCATTGTCTGAAATGGAGATTAGCGATTATTATTTAAAACTTTTCCTATCCTCCTCACACTGCTTATCCTTAATTATTTATAGATTTGAAGCCATATAAAAATCACCTTTTTATTTTAGGTTAGTAATGTTTCGCCATATTATCAGACATTTAACTTCGTCAAGAATAAAACATAAAATATTAATTGGCTTCTATCTTAAGAAAGAGGCAAAAGTCTTACATCTTGCTGGTATTTAAAAGATAAATTTATTCTTTAATTTTAAATTTCCATAAATCTTCAAAAGCTCAATTTAATAAAAGGTTAATCAGTTTTTATTGTTTTATTTACTATCATTGCATATTTGTCAATAGTTCAAAGAAATATATTTAAATGAGTCTTTAGATAGATTATAGGGAGTAGGGAGTAGGGAACGGGGAACAGGGAATAGGGAATAGGGAACAAGAAGACTACTTGCAAAGTGCTGAATGTTTGTATATTTAGAATTTTTCAATTGTGAAATATATATAGCACTCCTAAATCATTTGTAAGATTTTAGAAACCCGGTTTTTCCAAAAAACCGGGTTTCTGGCACCTAGCTTTCTCACGACTCATCGTGCGTATTGCTATAGTAGGATTCCTAATGCTGTTTTTTTAAGCACAGCGTATCTAACGTGACATAAAAAACCCAGTATACTCAACTGTTCCCGGTTCCCTACTCCCCATTCCCTACTCCCTACTCCCTACTCTTTCCAAAGTATTTAGTAACTCACCTGCACTGAAAGGCTTAGTAAGAAATCCATGAATATCAGCACCGCTACATTGCGCTAGAGCTTCATTAGAAACTAATCCACTCATTGCAATAATTTTTACCTGTGGATTTATATGTTGTAAAGTGCGAATAGCTGTTGTACCGTCCATTGAAGGCATCATCATATCTATTAAAATGGCATTAATTTCTTTTTTTTGCTGCACGTAAACTGCAATTGCTTCAATGCCATCTCTAGCTATAATTACGCGGAAATTATAGGTTTCAAGGGTGGTTTTGATAATTTCACAAATCGCTACTTCATCATCTACAACTAACACTAATTCATTATTTCCTATAGGTAGTTGTTCCCGTTGCGGTATCGGGGAAACCTTTCCTTCTATACTAGGAAGATAAACTTTAAATTGAGTACCTTCGTTAATTTTGCTTGATACTTCAATAAAACCACCGTGGTTTTTAACAATACCTAATACCGTCGATAAACCCAAACCCGTGCCTTTTCCAACTTCTTTAGTAGTGAAAAAGGGATCGAAAACTCTATCTATAATTCGTGCTGAAATTCCAATTCCAGTATCGACAATAGTAACTACAACATAGGAACCAACTTTCGCCTCAATGTTCATTTTGGCGTAACTTTCATCAATAAACTTATTTTCAGCCTCAATACTTAAAATCCCTCCTTCGGGCATTGCATCGCGGGCATTAACTACTAAATTCATAAATACTTGATGCATTTGAGTAGCGTCTGCTGAAATCGTGCGTAAATCTTGCGGAAAATTTTTTTCAATTGTGATGCTCTTCGGAAATGTACCTTTAGTAAATTGCTCAATATCTTTCAAAATATGCTTGATTTGCAGTACCGTGCGCTTGCCTTCATTGCCGCGAGCAAACGAAACAACTTGCTTGACTAAATCTGCACCTCGCTTAGCAGTTGCTTCGAGCATTTCCAACATTTCACTCGAAGTTTTATCTATATTATTAAGTCTGAGCGGCAACAATTGAGATATCGCTAATACTGGAGTGAGCATATTATTCAAGTCATGAGCGATTCCGCTTGCTAATGTGCCGAGGCTTTCCAGACGTTGAGCGCGGAAAAACTGACTTTCAAGCTGTTTTTTCTCGGTGATGTCGGTATCTACAGTCAATATTGATTTGGGGTTTTCTGCTTCGTCGCGTATCAAAGTCCAGCGGCTGGCTACAGTAATATCTCTACCTTGCTTGGTAACTTTTTTTAGTTCACCCTGCCACGCACCATTCTGCAAAACTTCTCGCATTGCTTCCGCCAATTCTTGAGTATATTCCTTGAATAAAAGCTCGTTGGCACTCTTACCTAAAAATTCCTCTGCCGTCCAACCATACATACTTTCTGCACTTTGATTGCAGTATAAAATTGTTCCTTCTAAATCTCTTAACAGAATTGCATCTGTAGCAACATCAAGTAAAACAGCTTGCTCGGCAATTTTCTTTTCTGCTTGTTTGCGCTCGGTTATATCTATACAAGAGCCGATATATCCTTCAAAATTTCCATCTGAATCAAATCTTGGCGTACCCTTATCCAAAATCCAGCGATATTCCTTATTCCTGTTTTGCAGACGGTATTCCATCGAAAATGCTTGACGGGCATCAAAAGCATTAACGTAAATTTCTACACATTTATCTCTATCTTCTGGGTGAACTCCATTAGCCCAACCATTACCAATTTCTTCCTCTAAACTTCTTCCAGTAAATTCCAACCATACGGCATTAAAATAATTGCAAAGTTTATCGCATCCAGCCATCCAAATTAGTACCGGGGCTGTATCTGCCATATTGCGGAATCTTGCTTCACTTTCTCGTAAAGCCGACTCTGCCTGCTTATACTTGCTAATATCTTTAGAAATTCCGTAAAAACGAACAATTTTATTGTTGCAATCCCGCTCTATTTTTCCGACAGAAAATGCATAACCAATCGAACCATCAGAGCGGATAAATCTAAATTCCGTTTCGTAGGGAATACCTTTTTTTATAGCATTTAAAGTCAGCCGATTTACTCGCTCCCTATCTTCTGGGTGGATAAGCTGACTTATAGTTTCAATGTTGGGTGTAGAATTATCTTTATCGCTATTAGTAAACCGATAAAATTGTTTTGACCACCAAGTTTCGTCTTTAGTCAAATCCCAAGACCAACTACCTATCTTAGCAATTCTCTGCGCTTCTTGCAGCAAAGCTTCAGTTTGACGTAATTTCTCTTCAGCTTGCTTGCGCTGGGTAATATCTCGAACCACAGCCAGCAAACCGATTTTTTCACCGCTATTATTATTTATATAGCGAACTGATAACTCAACATAAATTTCCTCACCATTTCTTTTAATATGAATATTTTCTCCCCGACACCAACCATGTTTAGCTAAACTTTGTTTCGCAACCCGCCTATCATTTGGATTTAACCAGCGATATTTATATACTTCTGTTAAACTACGTCCAATAAATTCCCGAGCATTAATATTGTATTGCTGCTCTGCTTGTTTATTTAAATAAATAATTTTGCGTTTGTTATCGATCGCGATAACCGCATCGCTAATGTGAGCTAAAATATTCGCATCAAATTTAATTTGAGCTTCCGCTGCCGCAATACAATTAGCTTCTTGCTTGCAATCAGGTTTTGCGTTTTTTTGATTCGCAAAGAATTGTAATAAACTTTTCTCTGCGACAATTCCTAATAAAATATTATTATCGTCAACAATTGGTAAATCGGAAATTCCATACTGATGCATTACCTGTAACGCTGTAAAAACATCTTGATTTGGAGATTTCTTCAAGCTGATTACATCTCGTCTCATCACATCAGCTATTTTCACAGACGATACTTTACCAGAAACTGCCAATCTCAGAGCATCAACTTGAGTGAGTATTCCGACTAAACGACATTCTTCAGTTACTAAAATACAATTTGTGTTCTTATCATTTGCATAGCTTATATTCAGCATTAAAGTAATCGCATCATTTACCAAAGTATCGGGTGTCACCGTCAAACAATAAGTTTCAATAACCCGATTTAAAGCGAAAAAATCATTTGAATTGGTAATAGATGACATAACTAAAATGCCCTACTAAATAA
>JBCCLY010000069.1:0-10478 GCA_039026655.1 Cyanobacteria bacterium P01_C01_bin.38
ATAGTCTTTGATTACTGCTTCCAAACAAGAGCGCTCGAAAGGTGGATCTTGTCGTTGTAAACAGCTGTAAAGTAACCCTAGTAAATTACGAATATGACCGCCGCTGACTCTACACAAACGGTCTAAAGTTTCCGAGCTATCGAATATTTCATTAACCAATCTCAATCTGATATCGGGAGAAGCTTCGGGAAAAGCCCTTGCTAAAACCAACTGACGCAAAAGAGTCATTCCTGGTTTGCAGTCATCTCCGTCTCTTTGACGTACCAACACCATAGGCAAAACTTTGGGAGCGATACCACCACCCAAACGATTTTTTAGCGTTTCGTACTCTCCAGAAAAAATTAAAGCCAATGGAATTGTATAAACCACATGACATTTGAGCCGACGTAGCTGTTCTCCCCTATCAATAAATAAATATTCTGGTTGCGAGCGACCTGATGGCATTGGGCGCATATCAACTCGGTCTAGGTTGTCAATGATTACTACTAGACCTTTCTGTCCTCTCATCTGTAGCTGTTTGGTGGCTTTATCCAATACCTGCTCGTTAATCGCTTGCAAAATACTGTTGGTTCGGGGTTCTAGGTATTGTCTGAGTTGAGAGCGTAACTGCGGACTATCCTTGGCTTTGGCGCTAATTTTAGCAATACCCAGAGAAAATTCTGCCTCTGTCTCAATTTCTATGGGAGTTTGCAGAAATTCTCCAATTTCTCGAAATAAATTAGTAAAATAACCCGGCTTTAATTTGATATTGATTGCTTCTAAACTAGCGCTGACTTGACGAGCTACACTCAGTAAAATATCGCTGACATCTATATCAGCCATATCTAAATCTTGGCTGGACTCAAAGTAAACTACGTGAAATCCAGATTGTTCTAACTCTGCTTTCAGACGCTGCAACTCAGTTGATTTACCACAGCCAATATGACCTGTAAATAACTGGCAAGTCGGTTCGTCTGGAGAAATACGGACAATGGTTCGTTGCAACTCTTCGACTATTTTGCAACCCCTTACCGTACTAAAATCTATGTAATATTTTCTATCGGAATCATCGCCTATAACCAGCGTCCTGCTTGGATTACAGGCTTTAAAAAACCTTGACAAATTTAGTTGAGTTTTCATGTAGATGCACGCCTTAGTTCTGGAATTTGGGGGATGATCAACTCCCAGCAGGGACTGGGAGAATCAAAAACTAGAAATCTATTACCTACTTCCTATTCTCTACTCCTGACTTATAAAGAGTTGTTTAAGCAATAATTGCTAGATTTGACCAACTTTTGACTAATCATTTTTCCCTGATGATTGAAAATACGCATTTGTACTGTTATAACCGCATTATTAAACCCATGATAAAAATACGTAGCTTTAAATATAACTCTTTTGTATCAAATCGCTACTTTAGTTTTTGTATAAAACGCTGCTTGGTACAATTTGCAAATTTACTCTTAAGTATTAATTGTAGCAAATCATGCATATCATTTATTTTTGAAAACGTCAAGCCACTATGAGCATATCTGGTATTTTTTTTCAAAAAGGAATAACTTGATGTTAGTGTTCGATACAGTAAGGATTGGCGTGTATAATATGGGATTTAAATATCGAGTGGTAATTAAACAAGCAGCAAAAATCATGACCTACATGAGAACGATTAATGTTTTCCTAAGATACATGCAAAGAAGAAAAATATGCTGATTATCGTAGTATTTGTAGCTCTTTAACTTGATAATATTGGTCACTCTAAAGTAAAAAGGCTACATTGGCTCAAAAAATACAAGACTTTATAACTTATACATATAAGGGTTCATCTGTACCAATTTTTATTTCTTAGTTTTACTCACTAAAAAAGTCTTGATGGGTTCTCCTAAAAAATCTTTAATGGATTCCCTTGACCACCGATTGTGGATTTTGAATTCTACCGCGACACCAATTTAGGCTGACAAGGAATATTTCAAATTCTCGAATCGCAATTCATGAATAACCGTTAAATAAAATCTGGAGAGGAAAATCCGCAATTGAAAATTGTTTAGTATTTGCTGTTATTTGCTGTTACAAAGGTGTTTTTTCCTGGAAGCATCTTGACTCGTTAAAGTAATCAGCACGAATCCGAAAGTGTACAAGATAGCATCGCCGGAAATTACCTCCGGGGGGTACTTCACCGCAGTTTACTAGAGTTAGTAAGACACCGTAACTTGCTTTCTTCCGAGAAGACCGTGGGGTTTTGCTGTCTCCTCAAAATTTAAAATCGGATTAAAAAAAGCGGCATATTTCCTAAAATCTTCATTCAATCTTCTTGAAGCAAAATTTACGAAGAGGTTTAAATGCCAGAGATATTATCAATTTCCTCTACGGATTTAGAAGTACGTCGTGAAAAATTACGTCGCCACAGGCAAATACAAATTATTGGTGCTATTTGGCGTACTTTGGCACTTACAGGGTTAGCTGGTGGTTTACTATGGTTTTTGATTCAACCAATATGGGTACTCAGAAGCAAGAAAGATATTACTGTTACTGGAAATCAACTACTTTCCGATGAAGTGGTACAGTCAAAAATGCAATTATCTTATCCCAAATCTTTATGGAGAGTTGAACCAAGCCGCTTGAGTGCATCTTTAAAGCAGCAACCAGCCATAACCCAAGTATCAGTAACTCGTCGTTTGTTTCCACCAGGGTTAAAAGTTAAAGTATCTGAAATACTGCCAGTAGCTACTACTCAAACCCTGGTTAAAAGCAGTAGCGATTCTAAAAAGCAAAAAGTCATAAAGGGATTATTAGATATAAATGGTGTTTGGGTTTCTTTGGAAAACTTTAAATCAATTAAAGCCGATAAATTACCTGATCTAAAATTTATTGGTGAAATTTCTGCTTGTCGTCATGTTTGGACGCAGCTTTACCAAGCGGTTAGTAAGAGTTCAGTTAAAGTTATGCATGTTGATTGCCAAACTCCTAATAATATAATTTTAAAAACAGAACTAGGATTGGTACATATCGGCAGCCCAACATTTAAATTGTCTGAAAAAATTAAATCGTTAGCAAAAATCCGGCGTTTACCAGTGGAAGTAAATATGAATGAAATTGAGTTTATAGATTTGAAAAACCCAGAAACAATTTTAGTACATATGAACCAAAAAACAGTCAAAATAAACGGACGAAAATCCTTAAAAAATATTGAATAAACGCGAATGTATAAAATACTCCTGGTTTATCAATAAGATTTATGCTGATAAATATATATTAATGATTGTTGTTTTCGGAGTAACTAAAACCATAATAAAAATTATTTGGAAAGTTATTCTTTCAAAAAATATTCAAAAACCTACCATTGGGAAGTACAAACCTGCTTATTGTTGTAGTTACGCTCTTATCCAAGGGTGCAAGATGTAGGAAAATCGATGATGATGTCCCTGGCTTTGAATTTAAGCTGCGGTGATTTACCATCACCTTGATTGTGAGCCGCTTGGGGTGGCGCGTATGAAAGCAGTCATACTAATAGAAAGCAAAGTTGGGAGTTAAATATTTATTTTACATAAATTGTATTTATGTACTTATAACTCTCAAATGCTTCTGATAAAAGCACTTAAACTACATCGTCTACATGCTTATACCAGTATCCCACTTGTTTAATTGTTTTCAGTGTTTCTAAAATTAAACCGGTATTTATGGCTATAAGTTTAAAAAAAACAAACACTATTAGTTGTAAAATTGATGACCAATATAGATAAAAAACAAAAAGGAGGGTTAGCAGGCATATATGAAGGCAATGACAGCTAAAAATAGCAAAGTTGCTCCTATCTTGTAGAGTTCTTTCTTCAAGTAAATATTAAGTATACTTCTCTAGAACTAGTTCCAACGGTTGGACTAGCAGCTACCTTCTAAACATATTAGTTCGCGCCTTAATTGAGCATCTGGTTAAAGAAGATGGGAACACCGTCATCACATTTTTGCGACCATTAACAAACAAGAGTGACGATGTTAAATTAACGCGAGCGGGTAGATTGCAACTCAAGATGGAACTTAAATAATGGGCAGGTTTGATAAACCAGTTAAGTTATGTAGCATCTGACATCTTTTTTTATGTCCTATGGACAAGTTTCGCCAACAGAACCCGCTGCTCGCTGCAAGCTCCCGTATCACCTAGCGGTGAGGCACGTGCCTTCCCCTAGGCAACACATGCCTTGTTCGCAGCAAGACCCTTTAGGGAAATCCGTGAGCGGAAAAGTCTGCCCCTTATTTTTGCGGAAATTGTGACCCCAAAAGTCGTTTATCTGAATGCACGTAAATCCAATGACACTTGATAATAACCAAGGGCTTACCTATAAGAACTCGCAGTCTCCCGGACAGCAAGGAATCTCGCTAGCAGGAATCAGCACCAATAACCCTTTTGGTCATTCTGGGCTAAGTTTGGGTCAAAATGGCGATAATAACCATTCTCCCGAAGAAAATCCAGTAGGAGATATTATTCCCGGCAGAGTTGCCAATATTAAAGTAATTGGTGTTGGTGGTGGTGGTGGAAATGCCGTCAACCGCATGATTGCTTCCGATTTGAGTGGAGTAGAATTCTGGTCAATTAACACTGATGCTCAAGCTTTAACGATGGCTGCGGCTCCTTGTCGCTTACAAATCGGACAAAAGTTAACAAGAGGTCTAGGTGCAGGTGGTAATCCTGCTATCGGTCAAAAAGCAGCAGAAGAATCCAGGGATGAAATTGCTACGGCTTTAGAAGGAGCCGATTTAGTGTTTATTACTGCTGGGATGGGAGGCGGAACCGGTACTGGTGCAGCATCGGTTGTAGCTGAAGTCGCTAAGGAGATGGGAGCATTAACGGTTGGTGTAGTTACCCGTCCGTTTGTATTTGAAGGTCGCCGTCGCACCACTCAAGCAGAGCAAGGTGTTGAAGCTTTGAAAAGTCGGGTAGATACTTTAATCATTATTCCCAATAACAAACTGTTGGAAGTTATTCCCGAACAAACTCCTGTACAAGAAGCTTTCCGTTATGCAGATGATGTGTTGCGTCAAGGTGTGCAAGGCATATCTGACATCATTACAATTCCCGGCTTGGTAAACGTTGACTTTGCCGATGTAAGAGCCGTAATGGCAGACGCAGGCTCCGCTTTAATGGGAATTGGTATTGGTTCGGGTAAATCGCGTTCTCGGGAAGCAGCCATCGCCGCTATTTCTTCACCTTTACTGGAATGTTCTATCGAAGGCGCAAGGGGCGTTGTATTTAACATTACAGGTGGTAGCGATTTGACTTTACATGAAGTCAACGCCGCAGCTGAAGCAATTTATGAAGTAGTAGATCCCAATGCCAATATTATTTTTGGAGCGGTTATTGATGACAGGCTCGAAGGAGAAGTCAGAATTACCGTAATTGCAACTGGGTTTACAGGTGAAATTCAAGAAAGGCAGCAGCAAAATGCGACCCCCAATCGAGTAGTTACTCCCCAAACACAGCAGCAGCAACGGCGACCAATGCCACAACCATCATCAACAGGTGCCAATTCTCCAAAACAACCCCAAGCTGAACCAAAACAGAAACCCGGATTAGAGATTCCTCCGTTTCTTCAAAAACGTCGCAATCCGAACAACTAATTAACCGTCGGAGTCTCGGAAAACGGGGGCACAGAGTCTTAGACAAGTCTTAGATAAATTTATTGCCTCCCAAAGTTCCATTCTCAAAGTTCCATTCTCAAAGCTCCATAAAAAGCTTTTCCCTAATCCAGAAAAATTTAGTTTGATTGCTGACCGCAATTGTTACATTCATATTTGGCGGTAGATTTTGATTTGCCTAAATTTATCTGAATCAACGGATAAAATTTTGTTGGTGTTATCAACTATTAATTGGTTACTTTTTTCGCTGAGATTGTATCTTTGTTAATTGATAACTGTTTTACAAAAGCCTATTTTTACCAGGGTGTAGCACCTAAAGCCCAAACCTCAAAACTAATTAAGTCAATCGTTTATTTTTACATTAGGTTTTTAACTGCTTGTTCTACCCATTCAATAAACTTTTTACCTAAATTTGTATTGCTAAACCTATCAATTTCGCGAATACCTGTAGGGCTAGTAACATTGACTTCAGTAAGATAGCCACCAATTACATCAATTCCTACAAAGATTAAACCGTCTTTCTGTAGAGTAGCCGCCAACTGAGTACAAATTTCTCGTTCTCTAGAAGTAATTTCAGTTTTAGCGACTGTACCTCCAGCAGCCATATTATTGCGGAATTCTCCAGGTGCAGAAAGACGATTGAGCGCCCCCACAGGTTTAGAATCTAGTAAAATAATTCGTTTATCTCCTTGTTTTGCTTCGGGTAAAAAAGTTTGTAACATAACTGGTACTTTTCCTCGCAGAGTACTGAGTTCCACTATTGAATTAAAATTGCGATCGCCAGGTTGGAGAAATAAAATTCCTTCTCCTGCTTTGTTTCCCAATGGCTTGAGAATGGCAGCACCTTTATCATCTACAAATTGTCGAATTAGATGTTTATCAGCGCTGACAATTGTTTCTGGAATAGCTTCAGTAAACTGGAGAGCATACATTTTTTCATTAGCACTCCGAATACCTTTAGGACTATTAACAACCAAAGTTTTGCTCTGGTCGATGTAGTCCAAAATATAAGTGGCATAGAGGTAAACATCATTTACCGGTGGATCTGTCCGCATAAACACAGCATCCATCGTTTCCAGATTAAAATTAGTTTTTTTACCAATCAACTTGTACCAGGGATTTGCAGCTTTGTAGCCCGCATCTGTCAATTCAACCGGGATAATTTCTACTTGTTGGAGATGTGCCCAAGCACTACTATCCAATACACTTAACTCCCAGGCTTGAGTTATCCAGACTTCATGACCCAGAATACAAGCTGCTTCCATCATGGCTACACTAGTATCATGACAAGGGTCTAAATTATGGATGGGATCAATAATAAAAGCCAATTTCACGGGATTGCCTCAACTTACCCTTCAAAAAATTGTGGTGATTCATTTAAAATTATCCCTCCTTTGTGTAATACCGTTTCACTAAAAAGGGAGTAGCGGAAAATGCGGTCTTGGGGAGCCAGTCCGTTGCGGAGGTCTCCTCCGTTGTAGGAACTGGCGTGTCTCCCCCTACCCTACTCTTCGAGAACCCCTTCGGGGAACGGGAACATCTATGTCCTATCGGACACGCTGCGCTAACGATGAACGGGTATCTCCTTACCCTAACGGGTCAGCAAGCTGAACGGAGACGCTTAGTCTAACGACTCACTTCGTGAACGCTAACACCACTCCCCTCAAGGTCGGGATGACGACCCACGGGGGTGGATTCACCAAGTAGAGCAATTTTCCAAGAGAGTAATGAGTAGATAATTCATTGTGAGCAAACCTGTAAGAAGAAAAATTACTTGCTACTTGCTACTCCTAACTCATAACTCCTAACTCATAACTCCTAACTCCTAACTCCCTTAACCAGTCCAAAATCAAAAAACCCACCCTTTTTTTTACGGGGTGGGACTCAGTGTCAAACAATTTTAAAACTATTAGCTATATTTTCTTTCAACACTTAAGCTAATAGCTCGTCTAATTTGCCTTGAGACTCTAAACCGTAAATATCATCGCAACCACCAACATGAACATCGTTGATGAAAATTTGTGGTACAGAACGTCCTCCGTCTGCTCTTTGAGCCATTTTTTCTCGTGCTTCTTGATCTCCATCAATTGCGTACTCGGTAAATTCAACCCCCTTCTTATTTAATAAACTTTTGGCACGTATACAAAACGGGCAAGTACTCCAAGTGTAAATCTCTACTTTGGCAGCCATAACGTCCTCATGTTGACTTCGCAATTCTTAATTCTAGAACGTTATATTAGCTATGAATGCTCTACAAATATTACGTAATACTTTTAATACTTTTATTTTCTATAAAGGATTATGATGTACGTCTAATTTTTGACCTGTATTTATTTTGCCACGAGTGTTAAATAAGACTTAATTATAATCTTTTTTACGAGGTAAGTGCGAATGAGTCTACCATCAGGAGAAATAATAGACCCATAAAAAGCACTAACCACAGTGATTGTGTTGGCTGTAATCCAGGTGCGTAACAATTTAATAATATTTCAGTTTAATTACGGTATACATCAGTATTGACACTGATATATCAATTTAAACTCTTTGTTATACCTAGTATTTACCGAAGATAGCAAATTTACATGTAAATGAAGAATAATAGTCAAGGGGTTGACATGATTAGAACAATAAGTGACCTAATGTACTCAAAAATTTATCCTTGTATGACGCTACGTAGTTAGGTTCGGATATTGATAAAAGATGCAAACCTATATTCACTAAACCTTTGACCAAAATCGTAAATCCAAAATCCAAAATCCAAAATCCACAATCATCTGACCTCTTAGCTTCTTGCCTGTTTATATCAAACACAAAATTACTCCTGAAAAAAAATTCCCAGGAGTGTAGATTTACTTAAGTTTTGAATTCTAACTGTTTACCCAGAAGTTGTAGCGTATTGGATTAGCTGACCCAAGCGTTCTCTTAAAGTTTCCAAACCAAGACGCTGGTCTGCGGAAATAAATACGGACATTGGGTATTCTTCCCTAGCTAAAGCTAAGGTTTCACTGTTGGCTTGGTCGATTTTGTTGAAAACTACCAGCCCAGGTCCTGGTGTTACTGGCATTTGCCCTAATATATCCCTGACCGAGCGAATATGACTCAGCCAAGCAGGATGAGATAAATCTACTAAATGCACCAAACCATCTGCTTCTGTGACTTCTTCTAAAGTGGCACGAAAAGCATCCATTAGGGCTTCTGGTAATTCATGTATAAATCCCACTGTATCCGTAACTAGAATCTCTTGAGCTTCCTGAGTTACCGCATGGGGAACTACCAAACGACGTGTTGTCGGGTCAAGGGTTGCAAACAACTGGTCTGCTGTATAAACATCGGCATTGGTTAAAGCATTGAGCAAAGTGGATTTACCAGCATTGGTATAACCTACTATTGCAATCGTTGGTACTTCTTGATGTTGTCTTCTTTGCCTTAACCTTTCTCGATGCGCTTGTAACTGATTCACTTGTTTTTGCAAGCGACTAATCCTTCGAGAAATCGCACGACGTTCGGTTTCCAGTTTAGTTTCACCGGGACCTCTCGTACCGATACCACCCCCGAGTCGGGACATTGCCTGACCTCTACCAGTTAGTCGCGGTAGCATATACTCTAGCTGTGCTAGTTCTACTTGCAGTTTACCGGCACCAGAACGAGCGCGTTGAGCAAAGATATCTAGAATGACTTCAGTACGGTCAACTACGCGCACCCCTATTTGAGCTTCTAGATTTCTAACTTGTGCTGGTGATAAATCACGGTCAAAAACTACAAGATTCGCTGCCAATGTTTGAACGCTTAAAGCAATTTCCTGCACCTTACCTTCACCAACTACTGTCTGGGGATGAATTCGGGTTCGCTTCTGTCGCATCATCTGCAAAACCTCTCCCCCAGCAGTATCAACCAAACGCCCTAACTCTGTTAAGGTATCTTGAAATTGTTGAGTAGTTTCTTTTTGAGTTACAACTCCGACTATGACAACGCGATCGCGGTCGCTATCAACTTCCCTACCGACAAATTCCCGTTGAAATTCTTCTTCAAGTCCCTCGACTAAATCCAAAAAGTCTTGTTTGCTTAATGCATCCAGACTCATGGGTGGTGAAACGCTCCAACTAGGAGAAAAATAATCCGTTTCTTCTAATTCAGAATTTTGGCTAGCAATCAAGGTACGAGCATCTTGGGGTGCTAAGTGTGCTAAATAGGTTTCCTTAACATACCCAGTCGCACCACCACCCCGACGTTGAAATCCGGTTCCCGTAACATTAAGTACGATTAGAGCATCTAATCTTTGCAGTGCCATAGCAGTCAAAGCACCATCAGAAGGATGTTCTGGCTTAAGCTGCGTAGCAATACAACGAATACCGCTAAGTCTTTCTGCGCCATAACGCGGCAGTTCTGTTAGCGGAATTTGGGTCTTACGTGGAGTGCCTACCCCAACCCGAATTACTTGTCCGCGACGGTTGAGATAGGCACATACTGGCTGATTTATTTCAGTACTAATAGCCGCCAGTCGCTGAGCGAATTCCGGAGTTGTAAAGCTATCGCCCGGTATGCGCTGGTGGTACAGTCGCTGCAATTGCTTTTGCTGACTGTGTTTCAGACCCTGGAGATTACCAAAGATAGTTTCTATAGGCACCTATGACCAGTTAACTAGTCCCCCATATACATCTATGTTTATTTTACAACAGCGTTTTTGACCTAAACTCTTTCTTTTGATAGATGCAATTTTAAATTGGGGATTGGGTATTGGTAATTGGTAATTGGTAATTGGTGACTACTGCTCTCTACCTCTCTCACTCAATTTTCTGGGGGGGGGGGGGGGGGGGGGGGGGGGGGGGGGGGGGGGGGGGGGGGGGGGGGGGGGGGGGGGGGGGGGGGGGGGGGGG
>JBCCLY010000070.1:0-10461 GCA_039026655.1 Cyanobacteria bacterium P01_C01_bin.38
AATATATTAGCCTAAATTAGTTTAGATGCATCGAGCTAACTGAAGCCATAATGCACCGTATAAATACATAATTTTATTAGAAGATTTAAACAGATTCTTGTATCAGCATAAGAATTCCCACAAGATTAGATATATATGTAAATACAGTATTCATAATATATATTATCTGGTGGGCATTTATATTACACTAAATTAGTTTTAGTTAATTTATAATTTACTATCCAACAATTAAACTTGGTTTACGAAATTTGTTTCTTTGTCATATTGCTTAATAGGATAGTTTTTTGCATTAATCATTAACTCATTCATTGATTCTGTGAACAGGTAAAATAGTTGTTCAACGACTTCAAAACTCTTTATCTTTTCATTTTCTGTAAGTTGAATATCTTTAAGTAGTTCCATATTATGCTCTGTATTCATAGCATGATTATTCTCAACATGCCAGTGATGGCTGCCAAAATATGGATATCTTTGATTGGTAGTTGCTTGTATCTCTTTTATTAGCGGAATAGTTCTAGACAAAACTACCTCGAATGTTGCTTCCATCGTCTGAATCGCTGACACAACAATAAAAGGTTCTTTTTCAAAAGTATATAAACCTATTTTGTGGCAAAGCAAACGTGTATTTGTCGTTTTTTCACTCCATAAAAATCTTAAAGAGTCACTGAACTTTAATGAATAGTTAAACCCCAATTTTTCTAAATCTTCTAAAAACCATATCCAATGATAATCGTCCTCATAAGTATGTTTATTTATTAGCTCTTGCAATTGATTATTAGCAGGTTCTTTTCGGAAGTCATATTTCCATAAGTCAGCAAAGCTCATTACTAAAGGAGAAATATAAGGAACCCATGCAAGTCTTTGCTTTGGATCTATACTTTCATTTCCTAAATACTCGAAAAACGGTAACTTTGTAAACTCTCTCTTTCTCTGTTCAATCAATTCTAAAACTTCTTTCATTTTAATTATTTAGAGTCAAGGTACAATCTTCGATTAAAGATGGTATTTGCACTTATCCCTGACACTATCTTTTAACAACTCCAATATTTACAAAAAAATGCGAATATTTAGCTATCAAAAAGTCCATTTGAGCGTAGTATCAATTAACTTTTGCTAAACTACTGCGTTAAACAGTATTTTGCTTTAACTCGGTAACTAATTATTAAGTGTGACAAAATAATTTTGAATTGGGTAGGGGTTGGGAGTAATCTTTACCAAAATAAAAATAATTAGAATAAATACGGATAAGTCGATCGCCTATTAACTTATACGATATGCTTTTAATTAATATCAATATCAGAGAATATACTGAAGATTTACTATTATTTTACTTAAAATAATTAATTTTTAAGTTAACCTTTATCAATTGCCTAGATAAATCCCACATTTGATTTTATCTTTTAACAACGGATGTGTTTATTTTAGATTCCGGTATATTTTGGACTTGTTTCAGACCCCTCCTTTGCCCACGAATTGAATTGTAGAGACGCGATACATCGCGTCTCTATATCTACCGAAACAACGAAAAAAAATAATTATGAAGATTTCACAGCAGCATCTTTTTTATCTTTCTTCTCTTCTTTCTTCTCTTCTTCTTCCGGTAAACCCAGCAGCGAACGATACAAACTTACATATTTCTTAGCTGAAAGCTCCCAGCTAAAGTTCTGACTCATGCCCCGTTTTTGCAATTCTTGCCATTGCGGTTTAAAACGAAAACCTTCCCAAGCTCTTACCATACAGGTATATTGGTCTAATGCTTCGTAACGGTCAAAACAATAACCCGTACCTGCTTGATTCGTGGGGTCGTGATGGGATACTGTATCTACCAATCCCCCAGTACGGCGGACAATTGGCACGCATCCGTAGCGCATTGCTAGCATTTGACTGATACCGCAGGGTTCAAAACGACTGGGCATTAAAAATGCATCGCTACCGGCATAGATACGACGAGCCAAAGCATCGTTATAAAGTATATAGCTCGCCATCCTTCCAGAAAAACGAGATGCCATTTGCCACAGTTGGGTTTCGTAATTCCTATCTCCCGTCCCCAAAACTACAAATTGAGCATCTGTATAGGATAAAAATTTATCCAAAACCTGCATCATTAGATCGATGCCTTTCTGCTCTACCAAACGGGATACCATCCCAACTAAAAAGGCATTTTTGTTAACTTCTAATCCCAATTCTTCCTGTAAAGCGATTTTATTCCGCTTACGCTTATCTAAACTTTCGCTAGTGAATTTCTCTTCAATATACTTATCTGTTTCTGGGTTGTAAACTTCGGTATCTATACCATTGACAATTCCCGATAATTTACCGCTAATAAATGACAGCAACCCTTCCAATGTTTCGCCATAATCGGCTGTCTTTATTTGCTCGGCATAAGTTGGAGAAACGGTAGTTACTTTATCGGCAAACTGTACCGCAGCCGCCATAGTGTTGTGTCCCTGCATATACCACGGGCACCAGGTAATTTTCTCTAAATACCAGTACCAAGGCCCTTGATAAGCCAAGTTGTGAATGGTAAATACGGTACTAATATCGGGAGATTGATGCAGCCACACCGGAAGCATTCCTGTATGCCAATCGTGACAGTGGACTATCTCGGGTTTCCAGTAATTCCAGCAAAACTCGGCAGCACCATTCGCAAAGAAAGTGAAGCGCCAATCTTCATCATCGCCGCCATAAACTTTGCGCGGATCGAAAGCTGGATGCCCAAATAAATATAAAGGAACATCAGTAGTAGGAAGCACCGATTCGTAAACCGCAAAATCATTAAACATGGCATTTCCCTTCCAAACAGGTTCGGAAGGAATTTCCATCTTATCCGGCAGAAAACCGTAGTAAGGCATGAAAATCCGGACATCATGCCCCATTTTCCGCAAAATCTTCGGCAATGCACCCACAACATCACCCATTCCGCCAACTTTCGCTACCGGAGCCGCTTCCGCCGCCACAAATAAAATCCGCATTTCAGTTATCAATATCGGTTGTCAGTTATAAGTTATCAGTTGTTGGTTGTTGGTTGATAGTTGTTAGTTGCTAATCTTAATTCTTAAACCCGCGCAGGCGGGTTTTGCCTGTGTAGCAGCGAATTAATTCGCCAGCTCTCTCCAAATTCCCAACTCATAACTCCTAACTCATAACTCCTAACTGAATTAACTGCGATCTAGGGTGGCGAAAATCTCATTTAAGATTTGCTGCGCTCCTTGTTCGCGCAAACGCTGTGCTAGTTCGGTTCCGATTTTCTCTGGTTTGGATATGGAACCGGAAACGGTGTCTTCAACACGCTTTGTACCGTCGAGGCTGGCAACTAATCCGGTTAAAGTAAGTTCGTTACCGTTGATTTCGGTATTTACACCGATAGGTACTTGACAACCGCCTTCTAATTCGCGTAAAAATGCTCTTTCTGCAAGACAGCGATCGCGCGTTTGGGGATGTTCGATTGCTTTGAGCAAAGATATCAGCTTTTCGTTATCGGCAAGGCATTCGATACCTAATGCACCTTGTCCGACTGCGTGAAGGGATATTTCTTTAGGAATAACTTGATGGATGCGCTCTGCCATTCCCAAGCGCCCTAACCCTGCTGCTGCCAAGATTAAAGCGTCGTATTCTCCTTCATCAAGTTTGGCAAGACGGGTATTTAAGTTACCGCGTACATCTTTAAACTGCAAGTGAGGAAAATGATGTCGCAATTGTGCCAAGCGTCGTAGGGAAGATGTACCGATAACCGCACCTTCAGGTAAGGTTTCGATTTGTTTATCTTTATGCTTCTCGTGTACAACCAAAGCATCAGCGGGGTTTTCTCGTTCGGTAATTGTCGCTAAGCCCAATCCTTCTGGCAAGCGAGTAGGTAAATCCTTTAGAGAATGAACTGCAAAGTCAATCTCCCGATTCATCATTCCCACTTCCAGTTCTTTGGTGAATAATGCTTTGTCACCAATCTTCGCTAAAGGCACATCCAAGATTTTGTCACCCTTGGTAGACATGGTGTGAACTTCAAACTGGATACTGGGAAACTTCAGTGAAAGTTGTTCTTTTACCCAATGTGTCTGGATAAGAGCGAGCTGGCTTTTACGAGAACCGATGCGAATTGTAGTGATAGAACTAGAAACAACTGATGTCATAAACCAATTTGTCAAATCAGGAGATATATTCCTTATATAGACTACCGCACTCAGCCACCTGAAGAATTATCTTTGACTATTTAGGTCAAGTAAATTTTCGCATTTTTTTACATTACTTAACTAAATTTTGTTAAATATTTCGCAGTAAAATGTAGAGAGGCGAAAATTCACATATCAGATGCAAGTTATTGTCTTGATTCCTGGTAGAATGGTGGGAAAAATAAAATGCAAATTATAAAGAATAATTAATTTTTTGCGGTTGGTATTTTGTTTAAGTAGGGAATAGAGAATAGGGAACGGGGAATAGAAGAAATTATAGTATTTGTAGGTTGGGTCAAAGGTCGTTTAAGTGAAGCTTTATCGTTGAGTAAACCAATACAGATATTGGGTTGCGCTATGTGCTGTTAGACACGCTTTGCTAACCCTTAACCCAAGCTATGAACTCAGCATAATTGCTCGGACAAAGCATCAGTACTTCACCATGTTTATTATGCGCTTGGAAGGTAGTAGGTGATTTATCGCTTTGAGGGACTAAAGTCCTTACTACAAACCTATCAAAATTAATCTGCTTATATAGTAATATTCGGAAATGAATTCCGTCTTTTGTACTATTCAATGCTGCATCATAATTACTTAATAACTAACAATTATAAAACTTTTGAAATAAAAATATTTTAAATAAAACTGGTTTTAATCAATGCAATTGCTGCAATACTAAAATAATTAATTTCGATCCAAACCGGCTAATTGTACCTAAGTTGATATTAAAAAATAATTGTTGATTAATTCCTATCGCGGGCAATTATACTTACTGATGGGCTGTGATACGGTTAATTAGATTCTCCGTCAGACTTTCGTCAGACTTAAATAAAAAATAAACCCGACTCTAGAAAGAAGAAATCATTGTTTTAAAAAGATATTAATAAATAAGAACAAGAATCATTTTATAAAAAATGTCAGTTGAACCTTGGGAGTAAATAGCATTGAAATTTGTATCCGAACCTACAATCGCTGAAAAAATTCGTAAAATGAAACAGCGGGTAAAGTGGGGAGATTCCGCAATAGTTGAACGAAATATCGATCAAACAAGTTTAGTTATAGATGACGGCAAAAATGATGATGTAGAATTTTCTTTTTTAGTAGTAGGTGATAGCGGTACGGGTTCACACCGGGGACATAGCCCGATGAGAAGAATTGCCGAACTGATGATACCCCACTACGATGAATGTCGGTTTATGCTGCATACGGGTGATGTTGTTTATCAAGTGGGTTCAAGTGAATACTATCCCAAAAACTTTATTAAACCCTATCGAGAATTAATTGTAGGCGGCGAAAATTATAAAAAAGTTGCTTACGATCAAATGGTTTTCAAGAAGCCTATTTTACCCGTACTCGGAAACCACGATTATTATGACTTACCAATTATATTCGGCTTAATTTCGGCAACAACTTTACCGTTTCGTCGCTTTATTCCATCAAAATTAGATATTGAAGTTGGCAGACACGGCTCTTACAAAGGTGATGCATTTGCAAGAGCATTTTTTGATTATTTAGGTCAATTTAATTTTCCAGGTGAATTCGCACGTCATTTGGACGAATACTATACCGCTAAAACAGATACAGGAAGATGTCTTCGTTACGTACCGGAGCAATTTACCCGTCTTCCAAATCGTTACTATACATTCCGTTATGGTGGAATAGATTTTTTTGCTTTAGATTCTAATACTCTTAACGATCCGCTTCCTTTACCAGATACAAAAGAAGGAAAAGCTTATCGTTTATCATTACAAAAAAGACGTGATGAATTAGAAAGAGAACAAGAAGAGATTAGGGAAAGTTCCGAAAAACTAAATCCGAATAAGCCCAGCGATGCAGAACAAATAGATGATTTACAGTCTAAGCTGTCGCAAATCGAGGAAATGATTGTTGATATTGATAAGCAATTAAATACTCCTAAAATTACAGTTGTCGATACCGAACAACTTGAATGGTTAAAGCAGCGTTTAATAGACTCTTGGAATTCATCAGAAGTACGGGGAAGAGTGGTTTATTTTCATCATCCTCCCTACGTGACTGAAGCAACTAAATGGGAACAAGCGCAAACTCTCGCAGTTCGTAGCCGCATCCGAAAGGTACTCAATGAAGTTGCTAGCGAGGTAGATTCTTTAACTCAAGGTCGTCCTATTGTGGATTTAGTGTTCAATGGACACGCCCACTGCATGGAACACATAGAAACATTAGATACAGGCAATGCCGACTCCAACATCAACTGGATTGTTTGCGGAGGTAGCGGACATAGCTTGCGACGACAGCGGCAAGAAGGAGCAGATTTATCAAATTATTTCCCAATAAGCGGCGAAGAAAAATCTAAAATAATAGCGCGATCGCATCTTTTTGTTGGTCGTAACGGGCACGGTTCCCACAAAAAAAGACCTTATTCAGGACTTAAAATTGATGTCAAAGAAGGTACACCACCCAAATTCATAGTAAAACCATTAGTTGCAGAACGCTATCAAAGGGAATGGCATCAACCAGAAATAGAATCATTTACAATTTAAGTGGTTTGGCTTACTAGATGGAAATTATGATAAGGGAGTAGGGAGTAGGGAGTAGGGAGTAGGGAGTAGAAAGTAGGAAGTAGGATGTAAAGCTGTATTTTATTACTACCTAACTTATTTAAACCGAATTTAATTATTTATAAGAATAAAAAAATCCGATATCTTAAAAGATACTGGTTTTCTGGAATTTAATCTTAATTATTACTGAAAAAATTGATTTTTTAAAAGCCTTTTTTAAACTGTTCCCCGTTCCCTATTCCCTACTCCCTACTCCCTACTCCCTACTCCCTCTCAAAAAGTCCAAAATCAAAAATGCAATAACATTCTTGATTTTAGATTTTATGATTTTCTGCGAATATTCAATAAATTAAATTACACCGGGACCTTTTCCGCGAGTATCAGCTTCCATTGTTAAATCACCATCTTTTTCTTGATTAACTTCTCCAAGTTCTTCAGCACGTTGTGCAGCTTCTTTTTCTGCTTGTGCTTTAGCATCACCGGGTTCTTCGTAGTACATTTCCGGTTCAATTGCGTAATTATTTACCAAGCCTTCCTTATCTACGGTATAACCTTCAGTGGTGTCTAAACTTTGGTCTTCTTCTTTGTCAGGAGTATCTTTATAACTGTCTTTCTCTCTTTCTCTACGAGCTGCTGTCTCAGCAGGAACTATACCTCTATCGTATTTTTCTTCTTGAACGCGATCGGATGAATCTATTGCTTGATTTTTTTTATCAGCCATTTCTACTGCTCCTTATTAAATATCTTAATTAACTTCTAAAACTAGATTAGGTTAACAGACGGCAAAGAACATACTATCGTTAGAAGTAACTCGATGAGAACTCGATCATCTTTTCTCTCTCGCAAGATATAAATATAAGTAAAAATTATTTTAACTTTGGGATGAATTTATAGTAGCTGTAAGTAAACTTGATGCGATAACTTATATTTTTAATAAAAAACCAGGTTTTAAAAGAAAATTTCATCTTTTTAATAAAATCAAAAGCACTTATAAACCCGGTTTCTAAAAGAAACCGGGTTTATAGAATTATCGCAATCGCGAATAAATTTCTTAAGAAAATCTTAGAAACTTAGTTCAACGATTCGGTATTATTTTGTCCTGTAATTTGCTTTTTAAACGACTCAATTTCACCGGCTAATTCTTTTCTAGTCGGTGCTTTTAGTAGGTAACGCAATGTAAACCAACCACTATATCCAATTCCAATCAACTCAAAAATAGGAGATATCAAAGGAATATCGTTTATCGCAGCGAGCATTGCTAATACAACTTTCAAAGCAACGAATGATGCTAACAATACTGCAAGCCCGATAAGTGGTGTTTTATAAGCGCTGTAAAACTTGCTTAAGTCTTGAGGAATCTCTGCCAAGAATTTAGATATTTTTGCACCAAGCATTTCTAATTGGTTATCACTTTCAGCAGGTGGTAACTTAGCTATAGTTTGGGGATTTGTACCATCTAATGCTGCCATCTCGTTTTGTAAAGCGGTGTCAACCTTTTGTGGTTCCTTATATTCTGTCTCCATTTTTTTCTCCTTACTTTTAATAAATTTAACAAGTTTTCTGCATTTTCAAGCTTCAGCCTAAAATTTTTAGTGCCGTGCTATTAGCCCACCCATTCACCATATTTACTTTACTCTTCAAGAAAAAACACTTATTTGTTAATTTATTGTTACTTTCATGCGTAGCTAGATAAAAGCTTTTGTTATCGATTATGGCGCATAGGGCATAGGGCATAGGGCATAAAATGCGGAAAAACAATATATTTATATAAATAGCTTCTTACTCTATTTCTACATTTACTCCTTGATTCTTCATCATTCTCTTGGAACATTATTTATCTCTATCAAGAGATACAGTTGTCAGTTAGGAGTTAGGAGTTATGAGTTAGGAGTTATGAGTTATGAGTTTTTTGTTTAGTCATGAGTAGCAAGTAACGGGTAATGGGTGATAGGTAAATAGTCTTGAAAACAAATTCAAAACTTCCTTAACTTCTCTCTCACCTAACTCATAATAGTATTCCTAAATCATTTGTGAGATTTTAGAAACCCGGTTTTTTGGAAAAACCGGGTTTCTGACCGGAAATCATAGGGCGCAAGCCCCTAATTCTAAACCTGGGGCTACAAGAACAAAACCCGTCTTCACGGGTTATGGAAAACTGGTAATTAATGTGAGAGAATTTTCCTTATCGAGACATGCAGGGTATAAAACCCCACCGTCTGCACGGCGCTAGTAATTGGTTGGAAACAAAAACCCCTCTTAAAAATACTCATATTCCTAGACATCCTCTAGCAAAACTTGCGGGTAAATTTAAAGGAGAATTTTGGGAAAAAACTTTAGAAAGTATTCAAGAATTTAGAAAAAGAGAAAAGCAAGAAATTAATCAATATTTAGATAATGAAAATTAAGGCGATAATTTGGCAAGAAGATGATGTATGGTGCGGCTCTGTACCAGCTTTACCTGGTTGTCACACTTGGGGTAATAATTACGAACATTTATTGGAAATGCTCGAAGATGCTATCAAAGGTTGGTTAGAAGTTGCAAATTTAACTGAATAAATTAATTAATTGATTTCAAATCTCTTCAAGCTGACATCAAACCCCGTTTCGGTTGAGGAATATTACGTCCCAATTCACGAGCAGTTTCAATCCACTCTTGCATAACAATCTCTACATTTTGCAACGCTTCCTGATAAGTTTTACCATCAGCAGCACAACCTGGTAATTCTGGTACTTCTGCAATAAATGCTTCGTCTTCTTGACTATAGTAGAGGATGATTTTGTAATAGAGTTTCATATAGTAGGGTGCTGTGACGGTTACGACAATTTATCATATGTAAACGAACCAATTTGAAGATACCGTCACGCACCATTATTATCAAAAACAACATAATATTTAAGTATATGGTCACATGAAATTATCAACCCGAATGGTGCGTGACGGTATTATAATAATTATCTCGTTATGTTCGATAGGTTATTTGCACCGTCACAGCAACGGCAATATTGAGGGAGGAAAATCCACACCTCAATTTGCCTCCCCTACAAAATTCATTCAAATTCTTCATCTGCAATCAATTCTGATATTTTGGGAATCTCATTTACTCCCCAATCTTGAGAATCAATTCCTTTCTTCACAAATCGATGAAAACTAGAAAACTTCCAATCTTTAGAAGAATTACACAAACCATGTTTGACAGGGTTGTAATGAATATAATCGCAATGTGCTTTAAAATCCTCTTCATCACGGATTAAATGTTCCCAAAATCTTCTTTGCCATAAATTACCTTCTTGACGCTTTTTTCCTGACTCGCTCATCGGGTATTTTAAAGCAAGTTCATCCTCACAACGTTTCGTCACGAAAGTTTTTATCCATTTCCAACGAATTGAAAAATTATCATCACCATCCGGTAAAGTCCAAATACAGTGTAAATGTTCCGGTAAAAGAACAAAAGCATCAATTTTAAAAGGATATTTGAGACGTACTCTCTCAATTGCTTTTCTTAAAGTAGAGCGAGCAATTTCATTACATAACCAGGGATGACGATTGTAGGTAACTAATGTAAAAAAGTAAGTACCACCCTCAATTCTTAATCTTCGATATTCAGGCATTTTTGATAAAAAGTTTTATTATTATTCATCAAAGATAGCCGATTAATTATGGTGATATATGAAAAAACAGTTAATAAATTAACCCATTTTTAATTATTTGATTATTTTTATGTTGTAGGGTGCTGTGACGGTGACGATAATTTATCATA
>JBCCLY010000071.1:0-10432 GCA_039026655.1 Cyanobacteria bacterium P01_C01_bin.38
CCTTTTGCGCTTTGCTCTCTTTTCTTTTCCCTTCCCTCCGGCAAAAGCGGTGGATTTTTCATGTTCGTAATTATTGGTATTAAACCGTTATCCCATCACTGTATACTTAACCTGTTAATTAACTAAAATATTCAATGGAAAGTCTACCCAAAGAATGGGCGGATATTCAACCGGATGAAATTTACGAAACAACTGAAGGATTACTAGTTTCCTTTAGCCCAGAACAAATTAAACTAGGATTAAAGTACGACCAAAATAGCAAACATCTGAAAGCGGTTGAAAAAGGAGTTGTCCCACCACGAGGTAACATTGGACTCGTACCTTCCCAAGAAATTGGTTTCGACTTGAAATCAAAAGTTTTGGGTAAAGGGGGAGACAAGCGCTTTCATGCACAATTTATAGACGAAATATTACACTTTCCTGGTTTCGTAACAGAAAATTAATTAAGATATATGACTTTTGTAGAATTAAAAAATCACCCAGTTTGGCATGATTTGACAGAAGTGCTAGAAAATATTGATGCTAATACTTTAGTGAAAGAACATCTAGAGTTCTGCAATTATAAAGTATGTGGTTATTGGGATGAAGCAGATAATTATTATGAAGAAATTGTTCTCACACATAGCTTAGAAACAGAATTAATTAGTAGTTCTATTGGAGTGAATCGCAAGCAAAAATTTATTCAACTTAAATTTATGCTGCAAAATCGAATCAATGATGATTATATCAAGATTGGTGAATTAAGTTTAATATATGACGAAAATCTGGAATTTATTAATGAAAATTGGGATTTAGATACTGAGTTTTTAGACAAAATAGAAATAGTTTAAATTTTCTGCCATTCTCGCGCATCAACAAACAACGATATTGAGCAGCAATTTTTAATATCTCTTCCCGAAATGGTATTAGTAATTCTTTAATTCCCATACCTCTAACCACGTTAAATTATTTTTTTATTATGACTTCCAACGGAAACTCCCAAATGTATTTTTACACATTCGGGATGCTCTCTTATCTTACTAAGTGATTTTTAAAGTTAGAAGTGCGTAGATTGGCTTTAGTTAATCAACCCAACATTTCCCAATTCCAGTTGTTGGGTTTCACTTTGTTCAACCCAACCTACAATTCTTTAATTACGAATTACGTAGCTTGCGTCACCCAGAGGGTGATATTACGTAGCGAAGCGTGGCACGAAGTGACATATTACGAATTGAATAATACTCACCTATTTTTTTATTCCACTCGGTGCTAAAGCAGGAATATTCTGCGTTGTATTTAGCTTGAGAGGCTTCTCTAAGTGTAGTATAAACTGACTACCTTTAGGAATATAAGATGTAAGCACAGAGCGTGGGCTTAAAAATCCGACTATTGCACCTGCTCCTTGGATTAAAAGATGATTTTTAATCATTTCTTGGTTTGGTTTAGTACCAATCAAATTATTGCTTAGGGGAGATAAGCGAGTGGTAAAGGTGCTATACGTCGTTGCTTGTTCTATGCGATTTTTCTTGGTAATTTTTTTGGCAGGAATTTTGTTGCTGGTAGTGGCACGAAATGGGTATGATTTTCCATTAATGATTACTGAAGATGCAACAATCATCGTACTTTTTTCTGTAGGAACTAATGCAGCATCAACTGCACTTTTGGCAGGTATGATAATTTGTCCGAGGTTGTTGTAAACTGGTTCTACGGTACGCAATAATACAGATTGTTTCTTTTTTGCTCCTACATCGAATTCAACATCTTGTGGAAATGTAACTACTATCGCTTCTACTAATGTTATTGCAGGAGAGGGTTTTTCTGTAATTGTTTGAATATTAGTTTCTTCAGCTAGAACTGGTAAAGAAATAGGGGTTAAGAGAAACAAGCCCAAGGTAAAGTTTAAAAAGAATTTTTTGTTCATGACTATTTACCCCGTGAGCGTAATTTATAATTCGTAATATCACCCTCTGGGTGACGCAAGCTACGTAATTAATTCCCCATAAATAAAATCTAGGGGTTTCAATGAGAGCGATTTTGAGAAAGTCTGTAGTTGAAGCGGTTTTGTTTGCTTCTGTTTATATATAATTTGGGAGAATTTTAGCTATACAGTTTTTGAAGGGTAATTTTGGTAAAAAGAAAAATGTAGACATATATACTTATACAAACTGTTAGTTTTGTACAATAAATAACCGTAATAGAAATGACGCTCGCAAAAAATGTGAAACTTCGATTATTACATTCAAAAATAATTATTCATCCATTTTATTTGAAGATTACAAGCTGATTTTACAACCTATTATTAAATAATAAATAGGTAATTTATATCCATATAAATTGTATAATATAAATAGATAAATCCGGGTGTAATAGTGAGTAAAGACAACGTTTGTAAGTTATTAGCAGAAAAATATCCAGATGACTTTGCTCGTTGGTTAATAAATGTTGAATCACCAGTAAAAGTCTTAAAAACAGAATTGAGTATTGAACCAATTCGAGCAGATTCCTTAACTTTTCTACAAACAAAGAACAGAATTCTGCATATTGAGTTTCAGACTTTAACTAAATCTAAACCTCCAATCCCCTTTCGGATGTTGGACTATTTCGTGAGATTGGTAAGACAATATAATCTTCCAATTACGCAAGTAGTAATTTTTCTGCAAGAAACAAGTAACGAAATTGCTTTTACTGAAGAATATGTCAACGAAATGACATCCCATCGTTACCGAGTTATCAGAATGTGGGAACAAGATTCGACAATGTTTCTTAACAACCCAGCATTACTACCTCTTGCACCATTAACACGTACAGATTCCCCCGAACAGTTACTATCCCAGGTAGCCCAAAGTGTTGCTAAAATTTCTAGTAGGGAATCAAGGCAAGAGATAGCAGGATATACGGAAATTTTAGCCGGTTTAAAATTTGAGAAAGATTTAATTCGTAGATTTTTAAGCGAGGATGTTATGCAAGAATCAGTTATTTACCAAGATATTAAACAGAAAGGGAAAAAGGAGGGAGAAGAAAAAGAAGCGCTTTCATTTTGTATGCGCTTACTCAACCAACGTTTTGGGGATTTGGAATCATCGATTATTGAAAAGGTTGAAGTTTTATCAGTTGAAAAGTTAGAAGCTTTAGGCGTGGCTTTATTCAATATTACTGAAATTGATGATTTGATAGCTTGCTTGGAGGAAAACGGTACTCCCTAGTTATTTTTTGATAAAACAGAAACCTTTGTAGAGACGTAGCAATGCTACGTCTCCAGTAATGTGAAATCAAAACCTAATATTTTTATTCAGCAATACTTCAAAGTAAATAATTTAAATTGCATCTGCAACGATTGTTTTTATGATGATATTAGTTTTTTCGCTTTGCTTTTTCTTCTGGATTGATATCTAATTTAGGATTCCATTTTTTAGCTTTGCGGAATTTTTCTACAGCACCTTGGAAATCACCGTTTTTAGCTAATTCCTCACCTTGTTTCACTAAAAAAGTCTCTGAACATCTCTTCTATATCAAATCTTCTTCTATAGGCTGAAATTGCGGACTCCAAACTATCAAAATTAGTTAAAAGAAACCATGCTTCTTTTGGCGCTACCCCTTTAATTTTACGCTTCCATTTACCGGCAACATTAAAACCCAAAAAACCACCAGACTTTGTAACTTTAATTCCTTTAAGAAAAAAGGAGACTCGCCTGTTCTAACCCCAACTCCTGTAATTCAAGCCAAACTTCTTTTTTATATTCAATAAATTCATTCTTTTTTAGACGCAAACAAAAATATACACCTAAATCCTGGAGATACTTTGCTAATTTTACAGAGCAGAATTCCCTTAATACTTATTGACATTAGTTTTGTATGGCGATAGGCTCCCGCCGACACCCTTCGGGTGTATCGCGGTGTACTAAATGAACAAAATAGTTTTTTGTGTAATTTAATTACCTTAAATTTAATGTAACATTCCGTGATAACCGAATGTTACATATTATGGTGCGGAATGTGGGTTCCATACCTATACTGCTAAAATTTGGGGATTAACTCTATTGATAGCTACTGTAGAATTATTTGGTTTTAGTTACACAAATACCTATGTATAAAAATCATTATACTTATAAAGTAATTTAATATATAGTAGTGAAATTCATTTATTGTAAATACTTATTCTTTGAAACAAAACTATGCATAACCTTTTACTGATGTCGAGCGAACCCCGCTCCGCATTTGAATCATTAAAAAAAAATCAGTCGTCTAAGTTGGCTGCTCGCTGTGGAACTAGAGATGCGGATATTTTTTGGTTACGCTTAGAAAGATATTTTGAAGATTTATACCATCCCTTGATAGAAGTTTACGGCGATCGCGATGATGCGATGGAACAGTTTGGCTTATTGTTTGACCAGATGATTGATGCCTATGCAATTAGACCGGAACCTTTGCGGTTACTGGATTTGGAAAGGCAATTTACTCAACGCTGGTTTCAAGAACCAAACATGGTGGGTTACGTCTGTTATGTGGATTTATTTGCAGGAAATCTGAACGGGATACGAGACAAAATTGGCTATTTGCAAGAAATCGGTATTACTTACCTCCACTTGATGCCAATCCTGGAGCCAAGTCCGGGAAATAATGATGGTGGGTATGCAGTGAAGGACTACCGCAAGGTTAATCCGGAATTAGGCATGATGTCGGATTTAAAACAGCTTGGTGAAGAACTTCATGCTTGTGGTATTAGTTTATGTTTGGACTTAGTGCTAAATCATACCGCGAAAGAACACGAATGGGCGCAAAAGGCAATAGCTGGAGAACAAGAGTATCTCGACTACTACTATACGTTTAGCGATCGCACTTTACCAGATATCTACGAGCCAAATTTACCAGAAATCTTTCCCAACGATGCACCGGGGAATTTTAGCTGGTATCCTAATATGGCAGATACTGGACGCTGGGTTTGGACAACTTTTAATGAATTCCAATGGGATCTCAACTACACTAACCCCACAGTATTTCGAGAAGTAGTTGATATTATGTTTTTCCTATCTAACCAGGGTGCCGATATCTTACGGTTAGATGCTGCACCGTTTATTTGGAAACGCGAAGGAACCAACTGCCAAAATCAACCCGAAGTATTTAAACTTATCCAAGCGTTTCGCGCCATCATGCGGGTTGTTGCTCCAGGGACAATTCTAAAAGCTGAGGCAATTGTTCCACCAGACGAACTTCAGAAATATCTTGGTGTCAAAGCAACCGTTGAAAAGCAGTGCGAATTAGCTTATAACAATCAACTTATGGTGTTGCTGTGGAGTTCTTTAGCTACACACAAAGTGAATTTGATGACCCATGTGTTTCATAGTTCGCCAAAAATTATGATTGGTTGCGCTCCAATTAACTACATTCGCAACCACGACGATATTGGCTGGGCAATGACCGATCAAGCTCTTGAAACTGTAGGTGAAAATGGTTTTCTTCATCGCCAATTTCTCAATCAATTTTACAGTGGAAACTTCGACGGTTCTTTTGCTAAAGGAAGCTTATTTCAATTCAACCCCGAAACAAAAGATGCTCGGATAACTGGTACCACTGCCTCCCTATGCGGATTGGAAAAAGCTTTGGCAATGGGAGACGAGAATCAAATTGATTTAGCCGTGCGTCGTATTATGCTAATGCATAGTATCATTTTTGGCTTTGGTGGCATCCCGGTAATTCATATGGGTGATGAATTAGGTTTATTAAATGATTCCTCTTATATGAATGATGAAGCAAAAGCTACAGATAACCGTTGGATGCATCGCCCATTAATGGATTGGAATAAAGCAGAATTACGCCATGATAGCAGTACCATTGAAGGAAGAATCTATCAAGGTCTTGTTCATTTAATCAAAGCCCGTAAGTCTACCTCACTTCTTCACTGTTTTTCCTTCTTCTACCCAATGTGGACTGGTAACAATAGCGTTCTAGCATACTGTTTGAAGCGTGCGGAAGGAACGGTGATGGTATTAGCTAACTTTAGTGAAACCCAACAGTCAATTGATGCCAAAATGCTCGATTATGCCGAAATGAGTAGAGACATTCGTAATTTGCTCGCTTCAAGCACTCCTCCAAATATTATCAATGGACGCATCTATCTGCAAACTTATGAAACTTGTTGGTTGGTTGATAATTAATATGATTTAATACTTGCATTTTGGACTCAAAAATAAATTGTAATCTACCCGTCAATATTGATTAATTTGAATAGCTTAGTACTAATTTCATAGTTATCAATTCATCTAAGTAAGTTGGCGTTGAAAATTGTAACTATGACGAGGGAGTATGGAGTAGGGAGTAGAAAGTAGAAATAAGGGTTTTAAGCTAATTTACATAATGTTTACAAGTATTCCATATTCATACTAATTGGTTACTGGCGATCGCCCTAAGTCACGACGGACAAACTTTAGTTACCGGCAGCGATGGTAATGCAGTCAAATTTTGGGATATGTCCAACGGTACGCTGGTTAAAACCTTACCAGATTACAACAATACAACAGGTTTAACGATTGCACAGAAACAAATTTTAAAATCCCTAGGGGCGGTTGAAGGGAGTAGGGAGTAGGGAGTAGGGAGTAGGGAACAGGGAATGGGGAATAGGGAACGGGAGCATCCCGATGCAGGCAAAAATACAATTTGGTAGTGCGTTAGCAAAGCGTTTCCGTAAGGAAACGCATCTTGCTCGCTAGATATACATAGCGAGCAAGATGCTCGCACTACAAAAATAAATTTCCACCCGCAGGGATGCTCCCTAGGGAACAGGGAATCAGGGAATAAGGAAATAATCTTTTATCAAATAACTAAAAATATTTAAGTAAGTCGGCGTTAAAAAATCAAGGTATGTCATTGCGAGTGGAACGGAGTGAAACGAAGCAATCACAAGGTTTTGAAGGTGATTTACATTTTTTTACATAGTTACGTTTATTTGTGCCGACCTACTTATATAGCACTTTGCAGTTAAATGAGGTACATTCTTCTGTTCCCTACTCCCTACTCCCTACTCCCTACTCCCTGTTCCCTGTTCCCTATTCCCTCATATTGAACCCTTTTTAGCATACTAGCAACCCAAAAGCTGAAAATTTCTCCTTTTAGCAAACGCAAATAAAGAATTAAACCTTTGTTGTTAAAATACTTTGCAAAAATTTTTGAGCAAGTTGCATAACTACCGATTCAACATACCCATAAATATATAACAACTTCAAATTACAACAAATTTGCTGGTTTGATTTTGGACGTACATACTATTGCATTGAACAAATGATCATTTTGATTCAATCACAACAAAAAGCGTCTTGTATCTCAGTAAATACTAGGAGAAGAAAGTAAATTTCTATGTTTTTCAAAAAATCGATACTTGTGAACAAGCGTAAAAATCTAGTTGATAAATTTTCTAGCTTTATCTGTTTTACGGGTAACGATAGGCAAATGCAGTTTACTTGGAAAATTGGTGCAAGGTGAGAAAAGATGTTACAATTCGATGATTTGATACAGATTCACCCCGAACATTTATGGATAAAATTTTCGGATCGAGAACGGGAAACAGTATTATCTCAAATTGCAAATAACAACCGCTTGAATAATGTGGTTGCTAACAGATTGTTTGTGAATCGCTTATGTTTAAATACTTTTGCAAAATGGTTGGAAGATGAACCAGATTTACGAGAGCAGTTTAAGATAACTACACCATTTCAAGAATTAAATAGACAATGGGAATTTGTAAATGGATTTGATGTAAATTTTGACCAAACTCGATTGGTTATGGTTCCTACCGAGCAAAGTCTTCCTACAGAGTTTCGCATTCCGCAAGAATGGGTGGATATTCCTAGTTGGGCTGCTAACTATTATCTTGCGGTACAGTTAAATGTTGAGGAAGGTTGGTTAAGAGTATGGGGTTTTATCAGCCACGAACAAGTTAGGAAAAAAGCAGAATACGACTCAATTGATAAAACTTATTGTGTTTCCAATCATGATTTGATCGCTGACATTGATATTATTTGGGTAGCAAAAGAAATTTACAAACTTCGTAAACCGCAGGTCAAAGATTTAACAAGTTTGCCTGAAATTAAAGCTAAAAACATGATCGAGGAATTATCCAAATCAAATGTTTATTCTCCACGTTTGCATATAGATTTTGCTGAATGGGGAGCTATATTAGCATATGAAAAATATCGTTCTATTTTGTATAGTCAGAAGATAAAGCCTTTACAAGTTAATTTCATGAAAAATACACAAAAAGCTGCACGTAATTTAAGTTTGTGGTTTGAAAATGTTTTTGATGGAGGTTTCTGCTCTGTAGATGATTTATCAAGTTTGAGCGATGCGATAGCTTTTCAATTTAGAAACGATTCTGTTTTAAATGAGGTTTGCGTCAAGGGAGCCAAACTGATTGACTTTGGAATGCAGTTAGAAAGTAGTTCTATATTTTTGTTAATTGGTTTATTACCGCAAGTTGATAATAAAGTTGGTATTCGGGTACAGCTTTACCCAGCTTCCGGAGAAACATATTTACCCGATAGCGTTCAATTAGCTTTGCTTTCTGAATCTGGAACTACCTTACAATCGGTTGAGTCCAGAAGCTACGATAATTACATTCAATTAAAACGATTTAAGCTACCTCTTGGTAAAAATTTCAGTATTCAAGTAGCTTGGAACGAAATCGTCATCAAAGAGAATTTTGTACTTGAAGCAATAGGATGTTAACAAAAAGCATATTAAAAATATTAATTCCTTTACTAGGTATTGATTACTTTAACTTTGCATAATCAAAAATAACTCTATAGATAGATGAGGTGATGTAATTCAAAGTATAAATTGCATACAATCGCTAACAAGTAATATCAGATAGAAGTAAATCTGTTAGTAATTTGGTTCGGTTTTTTTGAGAAATTTCGCGTTTACCTTCATAATGAATACCGGATAATAGGTTACGTAATTCTCAAGTTAAGATTAAAAGATAAGATTTTAAAATTATGGGTGGAACTCAAGTCCTAAATTCATTGGAGTTTGTCAAGTCAGCGAGGGAGAAGAAAACCCTGGTGTGCCACCACCGTCAAAAGTTTCCCCACAAAGCTTGGGATTTACCGATATTGTAGAAGATTCCGATGGTGTTTTGCGTCGTCATTTATTAGCAATGGCTCCCGCAGAACCTTGCAATACAGATAAATCTTTCAGCTTTCAACTAGCACAGCGTTACTTATCCCAAGAAAAAAGTCAAATCCATTTAAACTCCGATATAAACTCTCAATCCAAGAGTAAACTTATACTTCCATATTTAGAAAACAATAGTGGAAGTTACGCAAATATCGATAGTTTCGGTTATCAACTAATGTTAAATTGGCGATCGACACCTCAAATTGCCGATCGAGTTACCTTATTTGAAGTACTTAATAACAGAATAAATCCCGATTTAGTTAAAGATAAAATTGTGATTATTGGTACAACCGCAGAAAGTTTTAATAATTATTGCTTAACACCACTAAGCGCTAAATCATTCAAAAAAACTCCAGGGGTAATTATACATGCTCATATGACCAGTCAAATTATTAGTGCTTCACTAGATAATAGACCTTTATTATGGGTATGGTCAAAATGGATTGAAGCACTTTGGATTTATATGTGGACGCTTGTTGCAGCAATAATTGCTTGGAAAAGTAAGTCATTATTGCAATTAGCATTAAATTTAGCTTTAGCTCAAACTATACTATATTTTCTTTGCTATATTTTGTTAATTCAAGGTGGTTGGATACCCTTCATTCCTGCTATCCTCGCTTTATTAATTGGTAGCGGTACAGTTAGCACCTACAAGTTAAAATCAGTAGCTACAAATAGCCAACCTACCTCAGATTTTCCTGTTTTCTCTTGAATCATATAGGAATAGGGAGGAGGGAGTAGGGAGTAGGGAGTAGGGAGTAGGGAATGGGGAAAAGATTTCCTATATGGATCGATGCCAACCTATTGTCGTTTCATCTATCTACAGCACTTTGCAAGTAGTAATGGAACCCAAAAGAAACCCGGTTTCTCGTCGTGAAAGCACTACTATCTTGTTATGAAACCGCAAAGAAACCGGGTTTCTGATACTGGTGCAAGATGTAAGTTACATTCTTCTTTTTCCCCGTTCCCTACTGCCTGTTCCCTACTCCCTATAATTTTATCTATTTCGCCTTCTAGAAAACTTCAAAATCATACAGTTTTGTGTATGTATCGCCGTCATTTAGTTTAGTAAAATAACTTTGTAATTATAGTTCTCTAGCAATTAGCAGATTAATTTTCAGTAAAAACCTCTATAAAACCTAGTATACGAGTATCGAAAGTTTAAATAATTATATTATGCTTCTTGAGTACATAGTATGCTGAAAATATGGGAGCATCCCGATGCAGGCAAAAATACAATTTGGTAGTGCGTTAGCGAAGCGTGTCCGGAGGACATACATCTTGCTCG
>JBCCLY010000072.1:0-10281 GCA_039026655.1 Cyanobacteria bacterium P01_C01_bin.38
GTAGAAAACATTTTGCTGCGACTTTTACAAGTTGCCGATTTGGATGTTGAAGAAGCGCAGCGTGGAATTATCTACATCGACGAAATTGATAAAATTGCTCGTAAGAGCGAAAATCCTTCAATAACGCGAGATGTTTCTGGTGAAGGCGTACAGCAAGCTTTGCTGAAAATGCTCGAAGGAACCGTTGCCAATGTACCTCCTCAAGGAGGACGCAAGCACCCATATCAGGACTGCATCCAGATTGATACTAGTAATATTTTATTCGTCTGCGGTGGTGCTTTTGTAGGTTTGGACAAGGTAGTAGAGCAGAGAACTGGTAAAAAGTCAATAGGATTTGTGCAACCAGGAGAAGGGCAATCTAAAGAAAAGCGGGTAGCAGATACCGTGCGGCATTTAGAGCCAGGAGACTTAGTTAAGTTTGGGATGATACCCGAATTTATTGGACGGGTTCCAATGGTAGCGGTAGTAGATCCGCTTGATGAAGAAGCTTTAATGTCGATATTAACTAAACCCCGTAGCGCTTTAGTCAAGCAGTATCAAAAACTGTTAAATATGGATAGCGTCCAGTTAGAGTTTAATGCAGAAGCCCTCAAAGCAATAGCTCAAGAGGCTTACCGTCGTAAAACTGGGGCTAGAGCATTGCGAGGTATTGTAGAAGAACTGATGCTGGATGTAATGTACGAGTTACCTTCTCGTAAAGACGTGAATGTTTGTACGGTAACTCGTGAAATGGTAGAGAAGCGTTCCACAGCGGAACTGTTGGTACACCCCTCTTCCCTACCGAAGCCTGAATCAGCTTAAATATAGTTAGGAATTAAAAAGTTAGAAGTTAGGAATTCATTAGTTAATTCTTAACTTCTAATTTTTTGTCTTTGATATTTATTTTTTGATGCATGGCTTATATTAAAGTTCGTGGCGTAGAACATTACTACGAGTGGATAAAACAATCTAATGGTTCGCAAAAACCAGTAATGGTGTTTATTCATGGTTGGGCTGGTAGCGCTCGATATTGGCAGACTACCGCCGAAGTCTTGTCAGAACAGTTTGATTGTTTGCTTTACGATATGCGGGGGTTTGGGCGTTCCCGTGGTAAACATGAAGTGGAGCAGCAGTCTCTTCAAGGAAAAGAAGGCGAAGCAATAAAAGAATTAACTTATGAGCTAGAAGAATATGCTGAAGATTTAGCAGCATTACTTGATGAATTACAGTTGCAGCACGTTTATATTAATGCTCATTCGATGGGCGCATCAATTGCTACTTTGTTTCTTAACCAGTATCAAGAGCGCGTAGAAAAAGCGATTTTGACTTGCAGCGGTATTTTTGAGTATGACAAAAAATCCTTTGAGGCTTTTCATAAGTTTGGTGGCTACGTCGTCAAATTCCGTCCTCAGTGGCTAGCAAAAATTCCACTAGTTGACAAAATGTTTATGGCGCGATTTTTGTATCGCTCTATAAAAGCAACCGAACGTCAAGCTTTTTTGCAAGACTTTCTGATAGCGGATTACGAAGCAGCTTTGAATACTATTTATACTTCGGTAAGCAAAGCTCAAGCCGAATTAATGCCACATGAATTTGCCAAGCTCAAAGTACCGACTTTATTAGTATCTGGGGAATACGATAAGATTATTCCCGCCCAAATGGGAAGAAAAGCAGCAACTATGAGCGAGCAAGTTGAGTATGTAATGATTCCCAAAACGGCTCATTTTCCCATGCTTGAAGATCCAGATACTTATTTAGAAACAGTCAAGGAATTTTTGCAATTACCCACGCTGCTTTCTACGTAAGTAAGGGGTGGGGTGATAGGGGATAAGGAGACAAGGAGACAAATAACTCTCAACTCCTAACTCTCGACTCCTAACTCCTAACTCCTAACTCATAACTCCTAACTCCTAACTCTTCCCCATGCCCCATGCCCTATCCCAACCCCAACTCTCTCTTGAGTAAATTAATCGATTTGCTGCCGATGTAATTCTCACAGCTAACTAGTTTAGGAGGACGAATAATGTCTTCTATAGCCATCTGCATGGCACCATGTACTGCTGTATAGCTAGTTTTATCAGTACAAAAAATTAATTGTGCCCGCTTAACTATTGCCCCCAATTTGTAACTATCTTTTGGCTGGGAAGTCATCACCAATATTTCATCCCCCCGCAAACCGTGAAGAATTACTTCTGTAGCTCGGAGAATTCCCGAACTAAGGCTGACAATGCCAATACAACTGTCTTTCGATAAGTTTTTAACAATAGTGAATTCTTTGGCGTAATCGTGGATATCAAGAGGAATTACACGTACTGCTCTAGGTGCTGCAATTGCTTCTACTTCCCCAATAAAGTATCGACTTGTAACAACCGTTGCCGAACTAGTTTTATCTAGTACAGCAGATAGTTCTTCCGTAGCAACTAGCTGAACTGGTATTTGTAGCGTTTGCTCTAATTCCTGTACGATCAATTCGCCAGCGCCGATATCTTGACTTGGGACAGCCACAAGCACCCGCGCACTACAGCGCAACCGCCAATCAATTTCAGCCAGAAATATCTCGCGGGCTTGATTGAGGGAACAACCTTGAGCAAGTAGTTCATCAAGTGCCTTTTGAACAACTTTGTATGCTAAAGGATGTTGCTTAAGAATTGGCGATTGTAACTTGCTACCGCCCTCGTGTCCCTGAGCGCGGACGTAAATTCCCGAACCAGCTAGACTTTCTACCAGCCCATCTTCCTCTAATTGGCGGTAAACTTTACTAATAGTATTGCGATGCAAGCCGGTTTGCATTGCCAACGCTCTGGTTGATGGCAACTTATATGCTGGAGGATATTGCCGCGACGCGATCGCAAATCTAATTTGGTTGAAAAGCTGAGTCGATGCGGGAATTTCACTATCTGGCTGAATGCGGAATTGAATCATCACCTTTGTAATAGGGGTGCTAATAGCTTAAAAGGGAACTTGTAAAAATCGGTATAGTTGCTGTGTTGACGGGATATTTTATTTATACATCGAATTTAATAAGGGAAAGTTTTTTAAAGTCGTCGGTTATTACTTATTAATAATTATTCATAATTTTACGAGAGTAATCGCTTCTCGTTACTGGCCTCCACTATATCTAATAATTACACCACAAAGCGTAAAAACTATTATGACAGACCGATCGTTAGACACCAAAACCGTAACAATTGCCGACTATTCGGTGCAAATAGATGCTTATCTGGCAAAGCCTCAAGGTAAGGGTAGTTATCCAGGAATTGTAGTTTTACAAGAGATATTTGGGGTTAATGACCACATTAAAGAAGTTACCGAACGTATCGCTAAAGAAGGATATGTTGCCATTGCACCCGCATTATTTCAACGTCAAGCACCTGGCTTTGCTACCGGCTATACACCCGAAGATATAGAAGTAGGTAGAAATTACGCTTGGGGACAAACCAAAGCCTCGGAACTTTTAAGCGATATTCAATCGGCTATAGATTATCTCAAAACTCTATCTGAAGTAAAACAAGATGCATTTGGCTGTATTGGTTTCTGCTTTGGCGGTCATGTAGCATATCTTGCCGCCAGTTTAGCCGATATAAAAGCTACCGCTTCATTTTACGGCGCTCGTATAACTACCAGTACTCCCGGTGGTGACACACCTACTATAAATGTTACTTCAGAAATCAAAGGTATGCTTTATGCCTTCTTTGGTATAGAAGATTCCAGTATTCCTACAGAGCAAGTAGACCAAATTAAAGCTGAATTAGAAAAATATCAAGTACAAAATTGTGTCTTTTGTTATCAGGGTGCCGAACATGGATTTTTTTGCGATCGACGTTCTAGTTACAATCCCAAAGCTGCTGCGGATGCTTGGGAACAGGTTAAAGAATTATTTGGGCAGCTTTAGGTATAGGAATCAGATTTGTAGGATATGGTGTAAGAGTTATCATTGATTACTAATCGAATAATCAACTTTTACAATCCGCTTTGTTTTTTATGGCTGCAAAACCGTTTAAAAAAAGTGTTTGAAATAGTTGATTATTATTTGTTACATAATTGATCGTTGATAACTAATAATTTGCTCTTATCAAGGGCGCTCTAAATCTTAATTCATCTTCAATTTGTTATGGAGAACGAAGCAAACATCTCTCAACAAGCCGCTACGTCTTTTACAATGGACGATTTTGCGGCAGCTTTAGAAAAGCATGATTACCAGTTTCAAAAAGGACAGGTAGTTAAAGGAAAAGTATTCCAAATCGATCCAGATGGAGCTTATGCCGATATTGGAGGCAAATCTTCAGCCTTTATTCCCCGTCATGAAGCGGCTTTGAGAGAGGTAATAGATTTATCAGAAGTTCTACCACTTCATGAGGAATTAGAATTTGTAATTGTCCAAGAACAAAATGCAGAAGGGCAAGTAACCGTTTCTCGCCGTCAGTTAGAAATGAGGCAGATTTGGGACAAGTTGCTAGAAATGCAAGAAACCACCAAAAGTGTAGACGTGCAGGTAATGAATACTAATAAAGGTGGTGTTACCGTCGATCTACTTGGTTTGCGTGGCTTTATTCCTCGTTCTCACTTGCTTGAGCGCAATAATTTGGAAGCACTTAAAGGACAAAAACTTACCGTTAGCTTTTTGGAAGTTAACCGCGACACGAATAAACTTGTACTTTCCCAACGTTTGGCGAAAAGTTCTGCGAGCTTCAGTTTATTAGAAATAGGTCAGTTAGCAGAGGGTAAGATAACTGGTATCAAACCATTTGGCGTATTTGTCGATCTAAATGGTGTTAGTGCCTTACTCCACATCAAGCAGATAAGCCAAAAATTTATTGAAAATCTCGAAAAGGTATTTCAACCGAACCAAGAAATTAAAGCTCTTATCATCGATATAGATGAAGGAAAAGGCAGAGTTGCACTTTCTACCAGAGTTTTAGAAAACTTTCCCGGTGAAATGCTCGAAAATATGGAAGAGGTAATGACTTCCGCCGAAGCACGCGCTGAAAGAGCTAGGAAGAAGCTTCTGGAATCAGCTAACGCTTAATAAAAGTTAGGAGTTATGAGTTAGGAGTTATGAGTTAGGAGTTAGGAGTTAGGAGTTAGGAGTTAGGAGTTAGGAGTTAGGAGTTAGGAGTTAGGAATTAATAGTTGAACGATTTCATAACTATCAGCTAACTACTAACTACTAACCACTAACAATTCTTTATTATGGCGATAGCAATTTCGCAGTTGTTGTAATATTTCTTTATTAAAGGCAAATTTTATTGAATTGATTAATTTACCCCACTCATACAAAATTTTATCCGAGAGGGCTTGTTTAAATTGAATTGCAAAAAATCTTGCCCACCATACAGGTGCTTGTTTACTGTAAATAAAACTATTTTGCTTTAACCAGCGTCTGCGCCATTTGGTAGCTTCTGAAGTGGTAGGTGGCGCAACTCCTATGACTGGTGGAAAATCGGCGTAGCTAACAAATTTGCTCAAACCCTTGCCGTGAACGTAGACAACATATTGCCAGCATTCAACCACATAAATCTCTTCAAATTTGATTTTAAATTTTAAACAAACTGCTTCTTCGGTAACGAATCGTGCTAAGGGATGGATTTCTGAGGATTTGTAAGAAATTTTTGATTGTCTGATGACGAGCTTTCTTGGTTTGAGTAGTGATACCATAGTAGATGCATTTAATTTTATTAGTAGATGCATTCCGTATAAATTAGATGCATTCTTTTACCAGAGACATCAATACTTACGGAATTCTGAATTAAAGTGCGGTTGCCCTACAGTTTCCTACGCCGGAGGGCAATCGTTTTTTAAACTACAATTATTAAAAGATAAAATTATATCGTTTGTCAATATAAGAATGGGGCTGATTAAGCTAAGGATTAGAGAATTTGCTTCGGAGAAGGGTTGGACACTCAAGGATGTATCTGACCGTTCTGGAGTTGCCTACAGTTCTGTGAGAGCATATGCAAGAGCGCCTGGACTGGCAATGGTTGACTTTACCTCAATCCTGAAAATGGCGCGTGCTTTAGACGTAATGATTGAAGACTTAGTAGAAGTTGTAGAAGAGTAAACTTTTTAATCGTAAATTTTTTATAAGTCAAAATTTTGTAATCTCATGGGGCTTGTAAGATTAAGAATTAGAGAATTTGCCAACGAGAAAGGTTGGACATTGAAAGATGTTTCTGACCGTTCTGGGCTTGTTTATAGTACAGTTAGAGCTTATGCTCGCTCACCGGGAATGGGAAGCGTTGATTTTACTGCGATTCAAAAGTTAGCTCGTGTATTTGATGTGATGATTGAAGAGCTAGGTTAACTACCTACGCCTCCCCTTCGGGGTAGGACGTAGGCTTACGGAACAACCAGCTTGCTGGATTTACGGTACGTAACGCAAGAGTTAGTTAGGGCGCTGAGATTTAGCAAGGTTATACGTACAAATATTTCCCTAGTTTGTACCTCTATATGGCTTAGTCGTGAATGAGAGATACGCTTGCCTTCATTGCCCGAAGGGACGAGCCTCGGCTCAAATACAAACAATGTTTGGGTTATCCCCATGAATCAAGTATCAAGAGTTCCAGTAGTATCACCGTTTGGCAACCCTCTTATGCCAACAACGCCAGCCCGCGCTAGAAAGTGGATAAAGAGCGGTAAGGCGGTCGGCAAGCGCAACAAAGTCGGTGTGTTTTATGTACAACTAGTAGACAAGCCATCTGGCTACAAGCTTCAGCCTGTTGTTGCTGGAGTGGACAGAGGTAAGTGTTTTACTGGCTTGGCATTTCAAACTAAGCTAACAACTATTGCATTATTTCATCTTTGTTTGCCTGGTTTTTATAAGTCTAAGAGAACTAAGAAGGATAGGCAGTCTATAACCGGCAAGATGGCAAAGCGCTATATGTTGCGCCGTACTAGAAGAGGGCAGCACATAAACCGCAAGATAGCTTTTAAGTTAAGAAACCATAGAGAGAAGAGATTTAACAACCGTCGCAGCAACAAGTTGCCACCAAGCGTAAGAGCTAACCGGGAGATGGAACTCCGCTTGTTAATCGAGATGTCTGAGCTATTACCTATTACAGAGATTAGAGACGAGGAATGCGGAGGAAACACCAATAAGGTCGGCTTTGGTATTTCACCTGTAACTGTTGGACAAGAATGGTTTAGACAGCAGGCATCCAAGATAGCCCCAGTATACGAGATTGATTCCCTAGACACGGAGAAGTATCGCACCTTCTTGGGGCTTACGAAAGACAAGAAGGACAAATCACGGCAGACACCTGAAACTCATGCCAATGATGCCATAGCGCTGGCAGCTACTTATTTTGTTGATTATCGAGAATTTCACAACAACAACACACACGGTCACAACTGGATCGGTACGTGTCTTGTGACACAAGCGCCATTAATTGTGGCTACTCGCCCGAAGCTTTTTAGACGTAAGCTTTATCAAGAGAACTACTCTAAGGGTGGTATTCTCAAGCGACTAGGGGGAACAGTAACACCATTTGGTTTTAGATGCGGCGACTTTGTGGAGGTAATTACAAAGGGGACGAAAGTTCGGGGATGGATAGGCGGTTTTACTAACACGAAGAAGAGTAAAAAGCTATCGGTCTACGATCATAACTGGGCAAGGCTAGGGCAGTACGGTATCAAGGCAGTTAGGCTGCTAAAGCGTAGTACAAAGTTATGCATTGTTTACTAGATCCTGGCTGGCATTCCTGAGCGAAAATGAGGTGTAGCTGAGATCACCCTCATTATTCGCGTCCCGCCGCTTCCCCTTCGGGGTAAGACGGGGGACTCCTGCCAGGTTAGTAGAAGTGGTTGAAGAGTAATTAATATAAAAAGCTAATTCCACTAATAAAAAATAATATCAAGCTGACATCCGTTTCGTTAACAGCTTGAGATAATTTTATTATTCGTTACTTTATATGAGATTGCTCGCTAATCAATTAACTAAATTTCTGTAAAGATTTTTAACACAACCCAATTTAAACCAGAAAACCTGCTCTAATTACGAACAATCAAAAAACTATACCAGTATAAAAAATCTAAAATCCTGCTTAGATTCCTAGCAAATAAGGCAACCAAATCGCCTGAAAACTATATTTAAAATAAATTTAAAGCAATTAATAACTAATTACTAACCACTAACAAATATATCTTCTGACTGTATAACCACGGATGGTTACAAAACTAGCGGTGAGATATTTCAGGAATAATGCGGACGCACTGTCCCGAAATATCATGGTACTTTACACATTAGCGTTCCTCTGCTAAAGAGGGCGGTTTAAGCCCGCCCCCTTAGCATTTTTCTTAGTGTAACTCAGAAATTTCTAAACATCCTCCCCATCTCCAATATCGCGCTTCGGTGGACGTTTGTAAGTAAATGTAAAGGTATCGCCACTAGTAATTACTCGTCGCATTTCATCATACATCGAATAATTCCCTACACCGCTTAAACTTGCCCAACCCCTTGCCCTAGTTAAGGCAACAAATAATTGGTTACGGTGATTCACATCCGAATCGTTACGAGCAACTTTATCAAAGCCAACTACATAAACCATATCGGCTTCGTGTCCCTTAGCGCGATTGATGCGAGACACTGTAATACCGTCCTCATGCCAGAATTTATCTGGGTCGTTATCAGGATATTCTGGATACAAATCGTTTAATATTTTAGCAGTCGGAATATAAACGTCAATATTTTGCTCAATTAAGAAATCAGCAACTTCTCGTTCTAGTTCTATCGCTTCAGAATTAGAGCCTAAAACAACTACTAAAATATCGCGACTAGGATTAAGTCCATCATTGACAATATTATGCATGATGTTCTCGGACAAAGCTGTTAATTCTTCCTCACGAGAATTATATGTATGAAAATCTAGTACGGGTTCTCCCCAAAGTTCGGGTATTGGGTTCGGAGAAAATTGTGGCGATCGCACTATAGTAATTGGCTTACCGACTTTGCGAAAATCACCTTGGACTTCGTAGCCAATTCTGTCCCAATCTTTTTTATTGGTGATACCCGAAAGCATTCCTTCATCGCGTAGCAAACCCATACCAATAGCGTGGGCTGCGGTTAAAATTGGTCCGGGAGTGCGGTAACAGTGACGCATCACTTCCGAACGTTTGATACCACCGGGATATTGTGGCTGTTTGTTGAGAAGATTGCTTAATTCTTGACCAAATACTTCTTTAGCTTTTGGTACAACTAAACTATCAAGACTTTGTGCTTCATCGTAAGCCCAAATCAAGCGCTTTTCTTCTGGTGTTTCCTCGCTTGCAGGTCGTAAAGCTTGATAAGCTAACCAATAAATTGCTTGTTTGTCTTGATATTTTAAATTTTCGTCAGCAACTAAATCTTGACCTTCATCAATCAAGATAGCGTCAAACATCGGCTCAACTTTGATTTCTTCTTGTAACCGTTTACATAATTCAGCTAAACCTCGATTTGGTTGTCCTTGATTGGTATCTACAACCGTTCCGCGTCTTTTACCGTTGTATTCGCAAATTGTGCTATATAAACCCGGTTGTTCCTTTGCACCCCAAGCATGAAGCACGCGCAACTTTAAATTAGTTTTGGGGTCATAATGTAAATCTCCACCGCTAAAACGCCGCATCCATCGATCTAATAAACCAATCATTAAGTCATACAAAGAGCGAGTGAAGAACACTAAAGCAATATCCCAATCGGGATGCTTCAAATGCATATGGGCTGCTTTTTGACACAGCAATACAGTTTTACCAGAACCCGCAATACCGCGAATTCGCTGAGGACCGGGGGGTATTTCTTTACCAATGTGTTCTTGCTGTAAATCGATTTCATATAGCTTTTGACGTAAAGCATCCATGACGCTAGCGCGGGTTTTACCGTTAACAGCAATATCGCGTTGAGGTTTGCGAAGTACTGGAGTTCCACCAATTACTGAAAGTAGTAATTCCCAATCTTTATCTTCTAAATTTTCTCCAGGTACTACAGGAGAAGTTTGTTGAATGCGTTCTAGTAAAGCTGCTTTGCTTAACTGGTCTTGAAAAATTATTGTAGGACAATTGGCTAATTCGTGAAAACCTCTTTGCTGCCACTGCTCTTGAGTAATTAAAGGTAGTGCAACAATTGTTCTACCGTTGACTTTACGCCAAATAGCCGGTTCCCGGTCAGTATATGCTATTAAAGCGCGTAATTGATGTTCTGCGAGTTGAGATGGAGATGCTTGTGAGGTTCGGAAGTCTTGTAAAAGCCAATTGTTATCGTTGATTTCGGTTATTTGATCGATAGTAACTGGCAAAATTTCAATTACTGTTAAACCAAATTCGCGATCGACA
>JBCCLY010000073.1:0-10218 GCA_039026655.1 Cyanobacteria bacterium P01_C01_bin.38
AAAAGTTGTATTAGAAGAAAATCGCACTTTAGCAGAATTAGAAGATATAAAACAAGAGATTATTAGACTTAAACAGTTAGCTGAAAGAAAGCAGTATGAAACTATTAAATTAAAGTTTGAACAACGTTTGCAAGAAATGGGTAAACGTCATCAAGTTAGCAAACAGCAACGCGATGAAAAACGTCAATTATTTTACACAAATCTGGCAGAAGAAGCATTAAATATAGAGTTAGAAAAACTTAAAGAAGAAAGCCGTCAACAGGGAATTGAGCGAAAGTTACTTAAAAGACAGCGCGATGAAGCTTTACAACCGTTGCAAGAAGTAATTAATGATGCAGATATACGCATTCGGGAATTAAAGCACCAGCGCAAACAAATATCTCGCCAGCTGCAATCACAAATGCATGAAGCTTATTCGCTAATGAATTTTCTGGGTAATACGTCGAGTTTACAGCAATTAATGCCGCAATTACCCACTGGTACAGGTGATTGCTGTACGCCGAAGCTACTTCACTATGCTGCTACTCATAAGTTAAAACCGTTAGCGATCGCCGAGTTTTGGTGGGGAGAATCAACTCAAGATAAAATACCGGGGGAATTCTACGGTGCTTGTGTGGAGCGCTGTCAGCCATTAATGGGTTTTTTATTATCGGGTATAGATTCAAGCTCTTTGGTAAAAGAAATTCCGATTATTTATGAAGATAAATGGTTAATTGCCGTGAATAAGCCATCCGGTTTACTATCGGTACCGGGAAGATCTCATCACAATCAAGATAGCGTTGTTAGCCGTTTAAATAATTTATTGTCATTATCTGATGGCAAAAATGTCAAAGCAGTGCATAGATTAGATATGGATACTTCTGGTATTTTACTATTAGCAAAAAATCAAGAAGTTTATCGTTTATTAAGCAAGCAGTTTGAGCAAAGGCTGGTGAATAAAGTTTATGAAGCCGTACTTTCAGGAAACCTAAATGTTGATCGAGGAACGATTGAATTACCATTATGGGGAAATCCCGAAAATCGTCCTTATCAACAAGTTAATTATCAACTTGGTAAGGCTTGTATAACTAAATTCAAAGTAGTAAATATTTTAAATAAACAAGAAAATTACACCCGTATTGAATTTATTCCTGTAACAGGAAGAACTCATCAATTAAGAGTTCATGCTGCTGATGCTCAAGGTTTGGGTATGCCTATTTTAGGAGATAAACTTTACGGATGCAATTTAACTGCAAGTCGGCTGCATCTTCATGCCAGAGAACTTTCATTTGAGCATCCTTATTTAAAAGAAAAAATATATTTGAAAACCGAAGTGCCGTTTTAAGTTTATAGCCGATAAAAAAACATATGATGAGCAGATAATCTGCGAATCTATTTCGTAGTAAGAACTTTATTCTCTTAGAGCGACAAATCGCTTACTACAAACCGGAAGCAGAATTGTTAGAGCTACCTCTTTACAACCCGATGGCACTTATTGTAATAGTGCGAAAGGGCTATTGATATTGATAATTTTAGGAATTTAGTATCATAGTCAATGTTTCCGCTGTGTATTTATAATCGGAACATTGCGGCAAAATATTTAAAAACTTTAATTGGATTATTAATTTTTAAGTAAAGATTATTCCAATTATAAAGTAAATGGAAAATAATGCTTATGTTGCCAGTGCTTGAAAGTAAAAGATTGATTATTCTTCCTTGGATTCCTGAAGTTGATGCGCCACAGGCATCTGCTATTTATAGTAACTCTAATGTTTCATCCTGCATGAGTTGCGAAGATTTTCATACTCAAAAAGAAAATATTAGTTGCTCTAATGAATTAAATGATGAAACTGGGTTTTGGGCAATTCTTGGAAAGCACACTCAGGAATTAATGGGAGGAATACTGCTGAGAAAACTTTACGATATTAATGAAAACCCGACATCAAATTATGAAATAGGTTGGCATATACATCAGGAAGCTTGGGGAAAAGGATATGCAACAGAAGCAGCATCAATTATTATGAATTATGGCTTGAATACTCTTAATTTACCTGCTTTGGTTGCAGTTATCGATCCTAAAAATACTGCATCGCTGAAAGTTGCCAAAAAACTAGGTATGACATCATTGGGAATAACCGATAATTATTATAATAAAGGACAAGAATTATTTTATATAAAATCGGAATGTGAAAAGGAGAAAATAATTTCTCGTTACTTGCTCTCTTAAATATACCCAATGCCCAATTCCCAATGCCCAATCCCCTATCCCCAACTACCTAAAACAATGGCAATCAAAGCAATACCAATCATCATTACCAATGTCAATTTACCACCAGGTACGAGCGGTTGATTCAATTCCTTGTATTTATCTCGCTGTTTCCAAGCAATCGCAGCAGGAATTATACCTCCTAAAATAGAAACGCTGAAGGTGCCAGCATAATCCAAAGCAGCAAAAAATATGTTGGGATTTATTGCCGAAAAACCCATTGGTGGAAACAATATCGCCGAAATTAACGGTAAACTAACTGTAGAATCCGCAAACAAATTCATATCTTTGAATAAGTCTCGCAAACCGTAGAAAAAACCAATAAAAGACGTTGCGATCGCAAACTCGGAAAACACTGTAATTAATATCCCCAACCATTCTCCAGCATCACCAGCACGCAATACTTGTAAAGGATCGAAAACACTGCTGCTACCGGAAATATTCTCTAACATTGTCGGAGTTACGCTTCCTAAAATCACCGCATTCCACAACAAAAACATCATCAAGGGAATTGCCGAGCCTACAACGATAGATTGACGTACCTTTGACGCATCTCCTTCCAACTGAGTCGCAACCACCGGCACAATATTATGGAAAAACAGCGCAACTAACATTACCGATAACGCAGGAGGAAGCGCACTCCAATTTTGAGATAATAAAGAAGTCGGATGTATTTGAGTAACACCTAACACCAGCAAGCCGATAAAAGAAGCAATAACAATTCCTACAAAAAAGCTATTTAATCTCTCAATAAACTTGTCTCTTCCCAAATATAAAATAATACCAAATATCAAAGCAAAACTAGTACTTCCCATCCATGCGGGAACATCAGGTAAATCCCATATTCCTTCCACCGCAGAGATTAAAATTTTTCCACCCTGAGAAACATAAGCTACCAACAAAGCATAGTGATAAAACAGATACGCTCCACCTGTAGTACGCGCTCCCAATTTACCAAAAGTACTTTCCACCATTGCTAAGAAACCATTATTAGCACGCCCGTTGTGACGCATCCCGTTTAGAGTCACCTCTGCAATCAGCAAAGCCGACACTACAGCATACAGCCAAACACCTATCAACAATGATGTAGAAGGTAAAACACCGGAAGGTAAAGTCACCGCCGGTAAAGCCAGAATCCCAGCACCCACAGTAGTTCCAGCTATCAGAGCCGTACTCCCGAAAACGCTACCAGGTTTATGGATTAGTCTATTTCCATCAAAAGAAAGATTAGAAAACAACCGAGTATCTGAAATATTCAACTTGTCAATTGCCTTCATAAAAAATAAATATAAACTTTTGTTAACTATTTTAGCAAAATGTTGAAGAATGCTTCAAATTGATGGTACCTCACCCCCATCCCCTCTCCTTGTCAAGGAGAGGGGTGTAATTTTGTAGTAACGCACCATTCATTTTTAATACAACTACCAATTACTAATTACCAATCACTCTTTCATTTCAACCATAAATTATGTTGGGTTACGGAGCGAATTTAACTTATAATTATCAACTAAATTGATTCATCGCTCCTAACCCAACCTACAAATCATTCCAAATACCAAATACCAACTACCAACTACCCATTACCAATTATATGTACGGTGCAAATCCAGACGAAAAACATCCTATGAAAGGATTTCCGCAAATCTGTTTTATCAAAAATACAGTATCAAATCCAAATATAATAATTGGAGATTATACTTATTACGATGACTTAGAAGATTCCGAAAACTTTGAGCGTAATGTTCTTTATCACTTTCCTTTCATTGGCGATAAATTAATTATCGGTAAATTTTGCGCTTTAGCAACAGGTGTAAAGTTTATTATGAATGGTGCAAATCATAAAATATCAGGATTTTCTACCTATCCTTTTCAGATATTTGGTAATGGTTGGGAAAAAGTTACCCCTCAAGATGGTGAGCTTCCGAATAAAGGTGATACTGTCATTGATAATGATGTTTGGATAGGTTATGAAGCCTTAATTATGCCGGGAGTAAAAATTGGTGATGGAGCAATTATTGCATCAAAATCAGTAGTTACCAAAAACGTTGCAGCATATACAGTAGTTGGAGGAAATCCAGCCAAAGAAATAAAAAAACGCTTTACCGATGATGTTATTGATAGTTTATTAAAAATTGCTTGGTGGAATTGGGATATCGAGAAAATTACCCGTAACTTAGAGAAAATCGTCGGTGGTGATATTGAAGCTTTGAAAAGTTGTGAGTAGATATATTTTTTATTCTTGTAGGGTGTGTTACGGCACGAATAATGTATCTTAATAAATTACCATTTAGCGAAGCCGTAACGCACCATTTATTTAAATGACGATCGATTAATTCTAAAATACTTACATTTTAAAAATTTATTATCATCTTGATGGTGCGTGACGCTAAATAGATAACATATAACTACGTTTTAATTTATTTTATAGCGTCACAGCACCCTACATATTATCAATTATCAATTATCAATTACCCTTTCATTTTAATCATAAATTATGGGGAGCATCCCAATTTTGCAAAAATTAAGATTTGTAGTGCGAGCATCTTGCACGAAGCGCGAGCAATAGCGAGCAATAGCGAGCAAGATGCTCGCACTACGAAAAAATAAATTTACAGATTCGGGATGCTCCCTAAATCATGTTGGGTTACGGAGCGAATTTAACTTATAATTATTAACCAGCATTGACTCATCGCTCCTAACCCAACCTACATCCTACATCCTAATTACCAACTACCAATTACCAACTACCTTACTTACCACATCCTTTTTATTCTTAGAAATTTCTAAAAAAGAACATTTTTCTAAAGGAGAATCAAATAAATGCAAGTCGAATTCTTCAGATAAATCCTCAAATACTTTAATACCTCTAACGCTATTACCTCTCTCATCAATTAAAGGAGAGAAAACAGCAATACCAGCTTTATCTGGAATTACTCCAATTATTCCTCCCGAAACTCCACTTTTTGCCGGAATTCCGACTCTATAAGCCCATTCACCGGCATAATTGTACATACCACAGGTATGCATCACACTTAAAATATCTCTGACATAACAAGATTTTACTGCTTGTTGATTCGTGATTGGATTAACACCTCGATTTGCTAAAGTTGCAGCCATCACCGCTAAATCATGACAGTTAACAACCAAAGCACACTGTTGAAAATATAAGTCTAAAATTTCTTCAATATTATTATCAATAATGCCAAAATTAAGCAGTAAATTAGCTAAAGCCCGATTGCGATGCCCGGTAGCTCTTTCCGACATGAATACAGGAGCATCGATAAATACATCGTGCCCGATATAGCGACGAAACATTGCTAATAAACGATTCAATTTATCGGTAGGATTTGCACCTTTAATTAAACCAGCAGTCGCTATAGCCCCAGCATTAACCATCGGATTATCAGGGCGTTTAGAATTTTCATCCAAACGAATTACCGAATTGAAAGGATCTCCCGTAGGCTCTACACCAATTTTTTCTAATAAAATTTGACGATTTCGATCTTCCAAAGCCATGCCATAGACAAAGACTTTAGATACAGATTGAATAGTAAAATGTTCTTGAATATCTCCGACTTGAAAAATTTCCCCTTCTTTGGTGACGATGGAGATTGCAAACCAGTCTGGATTAGCTTTAGTTAATTCAGGAATATAGCTAGCTAGAGAGCCATCATCAACAACGCGGTATTTTTCGTATAGATGCTTGATAAATTCTGGCAAGTCAGACATTGTATATAATTCTTCTTTTATTTGGCTGACTTTTATATTGGCATAATATGAGGTCAAAGGTATTATATTTCTCTTGTAGGGTGTGTTACGGCACGAGCAATCTATCTAAAAAAACTATAATTTAGCGAAGCCGTAACGCATCAATTATCAATTATCAATTATCAATTATCAATTAACAATTACCTTTTCATTTCAATCGTAAATCATGTTGGGTTACGGTGCGAATTTAACTTAAAATTATTAATCAAATTCATCGCGCACCTAACCCAACCTACGAATTACTGCGACGTTTAAGAAACCAATACCATAATCAGTTTGATTGTAAGTTGCTTTTCTTCTTATTAACCATATGAAGTTTTCTCCATCTACAATTATTTTTCATGAACCTTTTTTTGGTATACCCATAATTATTATTGCTCTATTATTTATTAAAAAAAATATTGTGGTACGGAGAGAAGTTGACGGGGAGATGTTCTTCCCGTCAAACTAAGCCGCACCCTTGCGGGTGAACGGGGCATACCTGCCCGTTTGAACGTTGTTTTAACAATAAATAATGTTGGGTTACGGTGCGAATTGAAATTAAAATTATTAACTAAATTTATCGCGCACCTAACCCAACCTACGAATTACGAATATAAAAATTAACTAGTAACTATAAACTCGAATGGTTTCCCCGATTTTTTTGGTTGCCATCCAGATTTTACAGCTTGATGTATCCATGATTCTACTTCTACTGGCGTAACTGGTTTGACTTTCATTGAGTCGGAATCTTTCAAAACTGGTCTTTCAGCCATTATTACTAGCTTGGAACCCTTTCCTTCTGCGTGTTCGACTGCTACATTTAAACAGCCAACGTCATAACCAACATGATAATAAGTTGGTTCTCTTCTAATTAACCAGATAAAATTTTCACCGTCTACGGTTATTTTTCTCGAACCTTTTTTTGGTATACCCATAATTTTTTTAATCGTTGTATGTACAAAGTGAATGTTGGGTTACGGCACGAATTTAAATAGAAGTTATTAATTAATTCCGTGCCGTGCCTAACCCAACCTACAAATTCCTAAGTCTTGTGGGATGGGCATCCTTGCCCGTCCGAATATATACCCAACCTACAAGTTAACTCCGATTAATCTGAATTAACTCAGTTAAAATACTATCTAAACTACCGTTAACTTGAATTTTCTCGATTTTTTCGGAAATTCTTTCTAGTACTTCTAATTCTTTTAATCTCAAAGCTACGGGGTTATCTTCCATTACCCTTGCCGTATTCAACATACTGCGAGTTGCAGCAGTTTCTTCTCTTCTTCGTACTACATTGGCTTGTGCTGATTTTTCTGCTTCTACAACTTTGCTTAATATAGTTTTGATTTCACCAGGAAGAATTATATCTTTTACTCCTACCGAATCAATTTCTATTCCATATTCTGCGGCTTTGGGACGAATGTATTCTGCAATACTATTATCGATCGCTCCTTTGTCTTCTAACATTTCATCTAAGGCTTTTTCACCTACCGCAGCACGTAAAGCATACTGTAATTCTTTATATAGATAACCGATAAAATCTGACAATCCAATTCTTGCTCTGAGTGCATCTAAAATGCGGAAACCAGCAGTTAAGTTCAAACGCAGAGGTACTTTATCTTTGGATAAAATATCTTGTCCGGAAACCTCCATGTTTTGCAAGCGCAAGTCGATAACTTCGCTTTGGAATGAACGCCCAAATATCCACCAGGCATGAATTCCCGATTCTAATTGTGTTTGAAATTCTTGGTTTACATATAGCAAACCGATGTGTTGAGCGGGTACCTGGCATACGTGCAAGCAGCTACGACTCAAGTTTACGGTTTCTGGCAAACCCGTAACTAATTCAGTCACCTTGGTTGGTGATAATTTTGCATTGTTGCTAATATCGATAATTTCTACATCGACACCCTGCCAAAACAGCTTGCGATTAGTTGGAGGCAATATCGAAATTGCCTTTCCTTGATATCTGACAATTGCCACCTGTTGAGCAACCGTTTGTACAATCTCGCAATAAGCTGCAACAAATTCAGGGTGTCTCTCAATTAACACTTCTTCTAAAGGAAATTGCGGATTATGTACCAAACGATTCATTGGATAATATGTAATCTCTTTGTTTATAGCCCAAAAAGCATATTCCCCAGGTTGAAGAGGGCGCAAAAAGTTATTTTGTACGTATAATAAACCGATTTCAAATTCTTTAACTAAGATTTTCTTGATTCCGCTAAAATTAAATCCACGCAATTGCTGCACGAATTGACTTGGTAATTCTAAACTTTCTTCTAAGTTAAAGATATGCGATTCAACTTCAATGAAGCCGCGCCAAAATGCTCGTAATTGATTTGGTAAAATGGTTATCCATTTTTGTCCAATTCTTACCAAAGCAGCTTGATTAAAATCTGTACGTACTACTAAAAGATGTTCTTGCAGTTCGGCAGCATTATCTCTTAACAATAACTCTAGGTTTTCGATATTGGCATCAGGATACTTTAAGTCGAAGGTTTCAACTCGCCAATATCTACCAAAATAAGTATAAGTTCCAGAAGTTAGAATCTTCTTGAAATCGCTACGGTTATACAAAATTCCGATTTCACCGGGTTTAATATAGAAAGTTTTCCACATAGGTATTTTTATAGATAGTAATGGTAATTTAGGTAGACGCAATCGGGAGAAAAATCTTGATAGAAGCATTTATAAAAAGGGTAATTGGTAGTGGGTAATGGGTAATTGGGGATTGGGCATTGGGCGTTGGGAATGGGTTCTAATTATTTAAGTATGGTTATTACAAATAAAAAAACATATGATTTGGTAGTGCGTTAGCGTTCCTGGGTCGCGTGCGGCGAGGGCGTGTCCGTAGTGCGAGCATCTTGCTCGCTAGCTGACAGCGAGCACGATGCTCGCACTAAGGAAATTAATTGGAATCACTATAATAAATCCATCTATGTAATACACATACTACAATAAAATCGAAAACTCCGCAAATGCAAGCGCCGATAGGTTCCGTTGCGGGCAAAAGCGTCTCAGTAACTGGATTAAGAGAACTGTTGTCCAATCCTAGAGTACCCAAGGGTAATCTAAAATTATCAAACAATTCTCAAATATGGCGTTCGTTGTACCTTTTCAGGATTCCCGAAAGAAAACCGAATGCAGCAAACAAAGGACATACTCAAGTTAAAGAGAGAGGCGATCGCGCTGGCTCCTTCACCATAGCTTCCGAATATTACTAGGTAACAAACGGTTGCAGGCACTAGCATTGCGGAGTTTGCTCACTAACAACAACGTGTTGTTGTTAGTTTCTTCTAAATTCATGTAGCCTTGTCCCAAACAAGGTGCCCATAACCCAGGGCGGAGGTGTAGTGGTGCCCAATGTAGGAGTCTAACCTACGTAAATCGGCGATTCACCGATTGCTCTACAACTGAGCGAATTAGGCTGTTGAGAAATAGCTTCAAGTACTCGACGGAATACGCTCAAAGCATTGCTTCGCGCACCAGCAGGGGATACAGAACCCTAACTATAGTTTTGTGGCTCAATTACTATTCCACTACAAATGTAGCATAGGGGATGGGTAATAGGTAATTGGTAGTTGGTAGTTGATCTTTGATAATGGGTAATTAGAGATTCCTAATAATAACTACTCGCTATTCCCTGTTCCCTACTCCCAATTCTGTCAGAAACCCGGTTTCTTGTCGGTTAAATAACGAGATAATCGTGTTTTCACTTTGGAGAAACCGGGTTTCTTTTGGCTCGTTGCGAATGGTGCAAGATACCAGTTTCTCTATATCTCTGTTTCTAACTCTTAATTATTTCTTATATCCAATGCCCCATGCCCAATGCCCCATGCCCAATTCCCCATCTAATTAAAAACTCCGCAAATGCAGGTGCTGATATGATTCTGTAGCGGGCAAAAGCTTCTCAGTAACTGGATTAAGAGAACTGTTTTCAAATATCAGACTACCTGAAAGTAATCTTTAATTATCAAACAATTCTCAAATATGAGGTTCGCTTTGCTTTTTCAGAATTTCCGGAGAAAGACTAAATTTAGCAATCGAAGCCCATACTCAAGTTAAAGAAAAAACAGTTGCTCTGGCTACTTCACCATAGCTACCGAATGTTACTAGGTAACGAACGGTTGCAGGCACTTACATCGCGGAGCTTGCCTTTTTCAAGGCGTTTGTTGCGATTACGCTCCCCTGTTTCGATTTCTCGAACATCGGGAACC
>JBCCLY010000074.1:0-10166 GCA_039026655.1 Cyanobacteria bacterium P01_C01_bin.38
ATAAGTCTTGTCAGATAAGGCTTTCAGACCTTTTTCTCCCTTTATAATGCAAGCTTGTGGGATGTAGTGGCTCGAAACCCTTGCACTTTTTCCTGAAATTATTGCTTAAATTTGTAATTCAAGCCACAAAACCTAATATTTTAAGAATAATCTTGTTTTTGCTACTTGAAATAGGTTTATAGCTTTAGCCAGCAAATAGTAATATTATCTATATAAACTCAAAAAACAAACATATCAATTTTTTTTGATGCGAAAAAGAATAAACTCATAGTCAGTGTTGACTAAACAATTTGCTCCTAAGAGTGATTATTGAAAGACATTGAATATAGCGCTTTTTGGTTAGACAAATTACAGATGAAAACCGCTATAAATTAGAAACAACCATTTATTTGCAAAAAATTAGCTGCCCTTAATGCAAAAAATTGCGTAAACAAAGACAGCAGTACATATTTATATAACTATTAACTCAACTTATATATTTTCTCGATCTTGAGTATCGTAAAGCGGAGTTTCATCAATTCCACCAACTTTGTTTAAAGGCCAAAAACGAAGTACGGCACGACCAATAATATTTTCACGAGGGACGACACCCCAACAACGGCTATCGTAGCTACTTACGCGATTATCTCCTAATACTAAATAGGAGTCAGGTGGAATAGTCTGGGTTTTAGATAGAAATGGTTGTGTAGGTGATGTACAAACTTCAACCGACGTATTCTGTACGCTATCAAGGTATTTTTCTTGTAACGGCTTATCGTTTATATATACTTTGCCATCTTTTAACTGTACCTTGTCTCCAGGTAAAGCAATTATCCGCTTGATAAAAGCATCATGAAATTCTTCTTTTTGTAGCTGTTCTGTAGGAGAAAAGACTACAACGTCTCCCCGCTGAGGAACAGAAAAATTATAACTTAATTTATCAACAATTATTTTGTCAGCCTCCCACTGATTTGGAGTACCGTGCAAAGTGGGTTCCATCGAGCCAGAAGGAATCCATCGAGCTTCAGCAACGAAGGTGCGAATCGAAAGAGCAAGCACGATGCTTAATCCGATTGTTTTACCTAATTCAAAAAACCAGGAATTGTCAGGTTGTTGGTTAGAGTGGCGGTCAGACACTGGATTTTGCATGTAATTACTCAAGTAGAAACTAAATTATGCTCCAAAATTAAGGCTAATGAAGCGGGAGACTGTATTTATTTATCTTAACTGTACAAAGATGCTATTAGGGGTTATGTTGTCATGTTGACGCAGTTATTTGTAATTAAGAAGTTAGACAATATGCTGTTCTTTGTAGCACATAGCCGCTAACAGAAAAGTCCTAACCACAAGTTTAACTGCTTCTTCGATAGCTGTATGTCAAAATTTACTGTTATTTAAGCCGGGTGTATTTTTATGTCACCTCCTAGTTTACTAATTCGCCGTGCCAGAATTATTTTACCCTCGGGTGAATTTATTGTTGGAGATGTGCTGACGCGCGATCGCCAAATTGCTAAAGTTTCACCTTCAGAGATTTCGGACGAAACACCTACCCATGTAATTGACGCTGACGGGTTAACTTTGTTGCCAGGAGTCATTGACCCACAAGTACATTTTCGGGAACCGGGGCTGGAACATAAGGAAGACTTGTTTACGGCTTCTTGTGCCTGTGCCAAAGGTGGAGTGACTTCGTTTTTAGAGATGCCTAATACTCGTCCTTTAACAGTCAACCAAGAAGCCTTAGATGACAAGCTACAGCGTGCTGCTAGTAAATGTCTTGTTAATTATGGCTTTTTTATTGGAGCAACTACGGATAATTTGTCTCAATTGCTACAGGCTACTCCCACTTGCGGCATAAAGATTTTTATGGGATCTATGCATGGCCCTTTGTTGGTAGATCCTCAAGAAATATTAGAAGGAATATTTGCTAATGGCGAAATTTTAATTGCAGTTCATGCTGAAGATCATACTAGACTCAAACAGCGTAGAGAAGAGTTTGCTAATATTCATGATGTCGCTATTCACTCGCAAATACAGGACAATCAAGCAGCATTGATAGCAACGACTAGGGCATTAAAACTTTCTAAGAAATATCGTCGTCGGCTACATATTTTACATATGTCTACCGCAGAGGAAGCAAATCTACTTCGTGAAGATAAACCTAGTTGGGTAACGTGCGAGGTAACACCCCAGCATTTATTTTTAAATACAACTGCTTACGAAAAAATAGGCAGTTTGGCACAGATGAATCCTCCTTTAAGAACATCTCATGACAATGAAGTGCTTTGGCAAGCTTTGTTGGATGGAGTAATTGATTTTATCGCTACGGATCATGCACCTCATACTTTAGAGGAGAAAGCGCAAACTTATCCAAAATCTCCTTCGGGAATGCCTGGAGTAGAAACTTCATTACCTTTGATGCTGACTGCCGCAGTTGAAAAACGTTGTACTGTTGCCCAGGTTGTTAATTGGATGTCAACAGCCGTGGCTTCTGCTTACTCGATTCCTAATAAGGGAGTAATTGCTCCAGGCTATGATGCCGATTTGGTGCTTGTAGATTTAAATTCGCGAAAAAAAGTAAAAGGCTCAGAACTTGCTAGTAAATGCGGTTGGAGTTCGTTTGAAGGTTGGAATCTGACGGGATGGCCCGTAACAACTATTGTTGGCGGTGAATTAGCTTATCACCAAGGAAAATTAAATACCGAAACTAGAGGCAGAGCTTTAACCTTTAAACGTTAAAACTTATTTCCTGTCCAAGTTTAATCTTTTGAGCGCTTAGTGTTATTTAACTAGGCGCTTTATTTTTTTGCAAAGAATTATCAGATTTTCGAGCAAATATTTTTTTTAAGGGCACTAATCAACAAAATTTTAAGTCAATGACAGATACAAAGAGTATATTTACCAGTCAACAGAATGTATTTTTATCGTACTTAGTTCGTATATATACTTTTTATTGCTTGATAAACCATAATTGTTCCTAAGTAAATATTCCCCTTTTAATTATTTTATTGGTAGCTTAATATTTTTTTTAAGTATTTATTGCATTTGACAAATCAGAAAAACGTAGATATCACGATTATTTAAAGTCTGCAAAATTACTTAATTTAAATACCGTTATTTAATCTAAATTTTATCTATTAATCTTAAAATACTAGCGTTTTCCCTTACGAGCAATCACTCAGGCAGCTAAATATTAAAAGTGTCAAAATGAACACAATTTTAAACAACTTGTTTTCTTGTATGACGTAATTTAGCTCTGAATAAGCAGTTTTTAGAATTATCATCTCAAACAAGTACTGAAAATAGTTAGGTAATTAGACAATTTATTGACTATTAGGGTATAACCCTCACTTGTTAAGTTCAGCTTGGTTTGGCATGATACTTACTCAATCTTATTAAGTAGTATAAAATTAATCCTTGAAAAAGCAATATGTCCTTCGATTTTGTAAACGCACCCACACAGAAAAAGGTTATTATAATTACAATGTGCTGCAACTTTAGCGATGAAAGAGGAAGTGGTAGATAAAACATTTGAAGAGGATAGAAAGACTTGCAAAAGTATTGCAAAACTATATCTGAGCTATCCTGTTGCTTTTTTAGTGATTACGTTAGGAAGCCTTCGGGTGATATTTTCTTGTTAAGAGTGCAATTGAATGTAGTTATTTGGGCAAAACGTACAGCAGAGTTAGTATCTTCAAGGTATTGGCTTTCGTTAGTTAAATGTATGGTGAGATAAGTATCTGGCTTATAAGGCATACGTTGTGCCCATTCGATCGCTACTATTCCCGGCACAACCTCTATACCTTCCCAGTAAGTATCGAGGTTTAGCGCTATTATTTCGGCAGCTTCTAAACGATATAAATCTAGATGGTAAAGAGGAAGTCGGGCTTGAGCATATTCATTAATAATGGTGAAAGTAGGGCTGACGATTGGTTCATTAATGCCTAAACCTTCACCTAAGCCTTGAACTAAAGTGGTTTTACCAGCCCCTAAATCGCCTTCTAGCAGAATCACGCTATTGCAAGAAAGCGTTTCACCCAAAATCATACCTAAACGTTTAGTTGCCGATGCGTCTTTAAGAAAGATTTTCATGCTTTATTTTTGATGTCGATTGGAGAGTTAAGTAGGTTGGCGTTGAAAATTGTAACTATGACGAGGGAGTAGGGAGTAGGGAGTAGGGAGTAGGCAAGGAACCCTTAAAAGTTTTTTTAGAAGAAAAAAACTTTTAAGGGAACCCGTAGCAGTAGAAATAAGGGTTTTAAGCCAAAAAACATTCTGTAACATAGTTCTGTTTATTTGTGCCGAGTTACTTATTCTATTTTCCATTACTATTGGTGCAAGTTATTGATTGAAATTTTCAAGATATAAAAAAACTACCTAGATATCATTTTTAGGTAGTTTTTGATTTTTGTTTGTTATTTTCTATTCCCTATTCCCTATTCCCTATTCCCTATTCCCTTTTATAAGTAAGTTAAATCTCAGCTAATATAAAGATTCTTTTCCAAACAGTTTGTATAACTTTCGCATTCCTTTAGGAGTTCCGCTATACCAACGGAAGAGTACTTGGGCTAACTTCTCGTGATCGTGACGCACGCAACCAGATTCATCTTCATTCATTACGTTGGCTGAAACTATTCTGCGCCCGCTTTTAGTTACCGCTTCGCGATCTAAAAATACAGGATGGGAATCTTCTTTAGCGTAGCGGATAAGGGCGCGGGCAGAAGGAGATTTTTTATGTACTAAAACCGCATCAAATAGCTTTTGTCCGCAAGCTTTATCAATAGATTGAATATGATTGGCAACCGAATATCCCTGAGTTTCACCTGGTTGAGTCATGATATTACATACATATATTTTTGGCACGTATGTTGCAGCGATGGCACTTGCGATTTCGGGTACCAAAAGATTGGGGATGACGCTGGTGTAAAGACTACCCGGACCCATAATTATATAATCGGCATCTTTAATTGCTTTTATCGCAGCTGGTAAAGCAGGCGGATTCGCGGGAGTGCAGCCTAGTTTAACTACTTTACCTCCGGCTTTAGTAATTTTTGATTCACCTTGAATACGACGGCCATCGGCTAATTCCGCCCACAGACGAACATCGCTCAGAGTTGCTGGCAGAACTTGCCCTCTAATAGCCAAAACTTTGGAACTAGCTGCAACACCGCGCTCTAAATCGCCAGTAATTTCACTCATTGCTGTCAAGAACAAGTTACCAAAACTGTGACCGCTTAAACCGTCTCCAGCGCTAAAACGATATTGAAATAACTCTGTTAATAATTTCTCTTCATCTGCTAAAGCTGCCAAACAATTACGAATATCTCCTGGTGGTAATACGCCAAATTCCTCCCGTAATCTACCGCTAGAACCACCATCGTCAGCTACAGTAACAATGGCGGTGATATTCGCACTGTAAGTTTTGAGTCCTCTTAATAAAGTGGAAAGCCCGGTTCCCCCACCAATAACAACAATTTTTGGTCCTCTATATAATCTGCGATGAGCTAAAAGTACATCAATTAATTCTTGATCGTTCTCTGGTTTTAGTACTTGAGTAATAGAACCTACCGTGCGGCTTTGCCCCCAAACCAGCAAAAGCAAACCGCCAATCATCACTACAGGTCCGCTGATATAAGAAGGTATAGTATTTGTAACTAACGAAAGTGCGCCTCGAACTAGCTTGAGTACCCAATAGATCGGTGTATATCCGCTCCATATAGCTAAACCTAAACAAGATAGTAATATGCCCGCTACACTAATTAGGAACCAACGTTTAACCGATAACCCAGGGGACAACCACTTAAACCACTGATTAACTCGATGGGGAGCGCGGCGGCGCGACTGTTGTTGCATAACGTTGAGAGCTTGTCTAATAAAACCAATTGACATATCGCAATTGTAAGCAGTGGTCTAAACAATAATTAATTGAAAATTTACACTAAGAGCATTCAAATTTAAGAATGTAATTATTACAATTTTTAATTCTAATTGGCTCAACTCATGTAATTAACCTAGCGGAAATAAGCAGTGAAATCACTATAGTTAGATGAAAAGACAGTAAAGTAAATGCAAAGAAAAATTTTAGGCTTAGATCCAGGATTCGCAATTTTAGGTTTTGGAGTAATTATATGCCAAAAAAATCAAGTTAACTTATCAACTGATTCAGTAGAATTACTAGACTTTGGCGTTATTAGTACTCCTGCTAATACTCCCTTAGAGCAAAGATTATGTACTATTTACGACGATCTACATACTGTAATCGAACAATTTCAACCAGATTTGGTAGCGATTGAAAAATTTTTCTTTTACCGTATGTCGAACACGATCTTAGTTGCTCAAGCCAGAGGAATCATCATGCTGGTATTAGGACAACATCGTTTGCCTATCATAGAGTTTGCACCTTCTCAAATTAAACTAACTTTAGCCGGTTACGGTAAAGCTGAAAAAATTGAAGTACAAGAAGCAGTAGCCCGAGAACTTGATTTAGACTACATTCCTCGTCCCGATGATGCTGCCGATGCCTTGGCGATCGCACTAACAGCATGGTTCCAATCTTAAAGTACTATAAATAGTTTATAAATGCTTTTAAGTTTACTAAAGTATTTTTACTGATGCATTAAAATGAATAAATAATTAAAAAATAATAAAATTTGTATTTTTTGCAAAAAAAACATTTACTTAGAAGGCGATTTTTGGAGTGTTAGGTTAAATTGCGATGAAGGCTATAAAAGCTTTAATGGTAAAAATTTAGATTTACGAATAGTTTGTCCCTATTTTTTGCAATAGATTTGGTAAAATTCCGTCGTCTCAAATTTTGTTCGGCGTGCCTCTTGTTTGCAATCGAGATTCTCTGGAAAACAGTTTTCTTAAAGAATCTTCACGGGAAATGTCGCCATTCTTGTCCTAAAAAGAAGATATATACCAAGAATTTTTCTTGCCTTCTTTAAGAAGTTGAAAATAAAACCAGCCGCTAACTGCGTTTCATAACCCATTTTTATGCAAATTTATTTAGATTACAGCGCTACAACTCCTACTCGCCCAGAAGCAATTAACATAATGCAAGCAGTATTAGCTCAAGGATGGGGAAATCCTTCTAGCTTGCATGAATGGGGACAACGAGCCGCAACTATTTTAGAACAAGCTAGAATGCAGGTTGCTAGTTTGATTAACGCACCAGCAGAATCCATAATCTTCACTAGTGGCGGTACGGAAGCGGATAATTTAGCAATTATGGGGGTTGCTCGCTCTTACGCTAAACCCCAACATATGATTATTTCGAGCGTAGAACATTCTGCCGTTTCAGAACCTGTAAAGTTGCTGGAAAGCTCAGGTTGGGAAGTTACTTATTTGGGTGTTGATGCCGGATGTAGAGTTAATCCTGCACATTTGCAAGCAGCTTTGCAAGACAATACCGTTTTGATTTCGATAATTTACGGACAAAGTGAAGTAGGTACCGTACAGCCTATCGAAGAAATAGGAAAAATTGCTCGCAGTGCTGGAATTTTGTTTCATACAGATGCGGTACAAGCAGTTGGAAGATTGCCTATAGATTTAAGTAAATTGCCAGTAGATTTACTAAGTCTTTCCAGTCATAAAATATATGGACCTCAAGGTGCCGGAGCATTGTATATTCGTCCTGGAGTAGAGTTAGTACCTTTACTTAATGGTGGCGGACAAGAAATGCGTAAACGCTCTGGAACTCAAGCCGTACCCATCGTTGCCGGGTTTGGGATAGCAGCAGAGTTAGCAGCCCAAGAATTATCAGTAGAAACACCCCGATTGATTGAATTGCGCGATCGATTATTTTCGCAATTAGCCCATGTTAAAGGTTTAATTCCTACGGGAGATTTGATACAGCGTTTGCCCCATCACGTAAGTTTTTGTTTAGAATACGCCGATGGAGAAAAAATTAGTGGAAAAACCATTGTCCGTCAATTGAACCTAGCAGGGATAGGTATAAGTGCCGGTTCAGCCTGTCATAGTGGTAAACTAAGTCCTAGCCCCGTGTTAACTGCAATGGGATATTCCGAAAAAGCAGCAATGGGAGGTATTCGCATTACCCTGGGACGTTACACCACACAAGCAGACGTTGACTGGGTAGCAATGGTATTAAAGCAAGTTATGAATCGCCTTGAAATTCGTTATACCCTTGTCGCTAATTAAAGATGGGCATTGGGGATTGGGCATAGGGCATTGGTAATTGGTAGTTGGTAATTGGTAATTATTCTCCCCCCTCTTCCCCCTCTCCCCCCTCTCCCCCCTCTCCCCTCTCCCTAACTCCTAACTCCTAACTCCTAACTCCTAACTCCTAACCACTAACTCCTAACTCCTAACAACTAACAACTAACAACTATCTTTCAAAATGTCTGAACTTCCAAGAACATTAGAAGACGCAATCGTTCAAGCACGGGTTGCAACTCAAGCTGCTCTAGCAGATGGCTATACTCGTTTACAGGTTGAATTGTTGTTTCCTGAATTAAAACCATTACCTGTAGCGCAAGATTTTTTACCAACTTTTGAAGAATATGGTGACAAATTAAAAATTTTCTTTGCTGATGCTGGTAGTGCGGCTCTAGCTCGTCGCGATTGGGGTAATGTACCTTTCCAATTGCTAGATATTGGTACTGGTAGGATGACTTCGATACAGTCAAAGGTTCAAGAGGAAGATGAAATTTTCTTGTTTGTTCAACCTACTTCGGTGGAAGTATCGCAGTTAGAAAAGTTATGCGAAATAATTGGTGAACATCGTCCTTTTGTAATGTTTGCTCCTCGCTTGGAAGATTCAAGTATAGTCGGTATCGGTTATGCAGCCAGACAAACTCGCCAGCGTTTTATCAATACAATCGAATCTTGCTATTATATACGTCCAATATTTGAAGAAGCTGCGGTATTTCGTTGCTATCCAGGATTATGGGAAGTTTGGGTAGAAAAAGATGGTGATTACGTTCGTGTTGCCCAATTACCAAATAAGCCTTCTGGTGATGAATTAGACGCGATTTTATCCGATGGGCAACCGAAAGTAGAAGGTGAGCCAGTAGCAGCGAAAAGTAAAAATGTATTTAAAGGTTTGCAGCGATTTGTTCGAGCTTTGAGAAGTTAGGTGTAAAAGGGAGTAGGGAGTGGGGAGTAGGGAATGGGGAATGGGGAATAGGGAATAGCAAGAAAGACGATACGATTAAATAATTTTGGTGATGGACTATTAATCCTTATATAGCAATTCTACATGAGTCGTGAGAAAGCTAAGTGCCAGAAACCCGGTTTTTTGAAAAAACCGGGTTTCTAAAATCTCATAAATGATTTAGGAATGCTATATAGTAAGTTTTTGAGAGATTTTTATAAAGATACCAGCTTTGCTTATTACTTAATAATTTTTTTTAATTCCCCATCCCTTATTCCCTATTCCCTACTCCCTACTCCCTACTCCCTATTCCCTAATCTTTATTAATAAATTTATCTATTATTAACTTTATCGAATCTTTACTATTATCTGATGGCGAATTGTATCAGATCCATCATGATTCAAAATAATTTGTATATCACAATCGAAGCGATACGGGTTGTCTTATTCGCTTTTAAGTTATCTACCTAGCGACTAATAGTTTCAGTATCTTCAGTGCTATTTTTGGCAGAAAAATTCTGTATAACCTGAATGTCTATAAAAGTATGGTGCTGCTGACGACAATGTATGAAAAAGGTTAGTTAAAGAACTAGCTTTTTCTGGATTAACTATTCATATTGAGATAGAACAAATCCAAAAAAGTTTTAAGGAAATACAAATTTCCTTAGTTTTTCTCAATAAAATGTCTGATTCGGATAGATTGTCTTAGTAATAAATGCAGGGCTACATTGTGCGTTGACTGTATCAATATTTTCGCGGCGTATAGTAATTAAAAAAATAATCAATGAGTCAATCTTATTCTGTAACATCCGATGATTTTGATGCGGTTCTTTTTGATTTAGACGGTGTATTAACAGCAACGGCGAAGGTTCATGCTGTTTCTTGGAAGCGGATGTTTGATGAGTTTCTCTCTCAACGTTCTAAAGATAACAATGAAGCTTTTGTACCTTTTGAAATTGATACCGATTACAAGCATTATGTAGACGGTAAACCTCGTTTGGAAGGTGTTCGCAGTTTTCTTGAGTTGCGGGGTATTGATTTACCAGAAGGTAATCCCGATGAAGCTTCAAAA
>JBCCLY010000075.1:0-10158 GCA_039026655.1 Cyanobacteria bacterium P01_C01_bin.38
AGCGCAATAATAGCATCGGTTCCCGATAACGGAACTGCTGCAAGAGCTATTCGACAAAGTGGCGGCGGAAAACTCGTTCCTCCAGAAGAGCCATCAGATTTGGCTGATGCTGTTTTGGACTTGTACAAGCATCCAGAAAAAGTTAAAACTTTAGGTTACAACAGTCGTAAATATGCTGTTGAGCAATATGCTTTTGAACAAGCTTTGAATAATTATGAGTCTTTGTTTGAGTCTGTTAAAGAAAACAGTTCGACAATTGACGCTATTGTATCCAAGCAGGAAGTCTAAGAACGCTTTTTTTGAATAATATAAGAGCGTGAAGATAAAATTCTGTAATTTATATCCCTCTTCTAATAATTGCCCAACCCCAGTTTTAACCAACTGGGGTTAATTTTTTGTAAAACTTTGTAATTTTTTGAAAAAGCCTAAAATGAAAAGTTAGTTACAATAATATTATGACTGTTTTAACTGTAATTATTCTTTAACCAGCAACCATGTTGGGATGCGTTCACGGCATATTAACTTATTTATCATAAAACGTTCCGCCAGAACGGTAAAGCATATTCTTAGAGTAGAACAAACGGCTGCTGATTTGGCACAATATCATAATTTAGACCGGTCTCAAGCCGCAACTGCCGGTCTTATGTACGATCCGGCTAAATGTTTTAAGCCCTAAAGGCTTTTGCATATTGCACAAGAACAGGGATCAATTTTAGACGAAATATTGTCCGCAAATCCCCATCTTTTGCACGCAGATGTCAGTGCTATTGTAGCTAGAAATACATTTGCTGTGTTAGATACACAAATGTTAAATGACATAGCTTGTCATACTTTAGGCAGACCCAATATGAGTCCGCTATCTTGTATCGTATTTTTAGCCGATAGTATAGAATCAGGTAGAGGTAATACAGCTTCTCTACAAGCATTAAATCAAATTAGTCAAGAGAATATTGATAAAGCAGTATATTTGGCTTGCGACCGCACTTTGAAAAAATTGCTAGATAGTCCTCGTTTGATTCACCCGCGATTAATTGCGACCCGAAATAAATTTTAGTTAAGTGTAAATACGGTGGCTAAAGATAACATTATTTAGGATCTAAATATCTGTGATTTGCTAATATTTAAGAAACCTATTGATTAATATTCGCAATTAGTGGCAGTTACCGTCCGCTGACTCTAAAATCTGAAAACCTCACCCACATTTATCAGAGCAAGATTTAATGTCCGATCATTTCCAAGCCGATTTGCAATCCGAATTTGTTAGTGTTACCGATCGCATAATTGATTCTCAACAGCTTGATACAGAAGATTTGAGCGCAAAAGAATTAGCTTCAACCATTGCAGAAGCAGGGTTAGACCGTAAAGCAGGCGATTTGTTAATGCTTCGCGTAAAGGATGTATCTTACCTCGCCGATTATTTTGTCATGATGAGTGGTTATTCCAACGTGCAGGTAAGAGCGATCGCCAACACCATAGAGCAAGAAGTAGAAGAAAAGTGCGAGCGCAAACCTTTGCGAACAGAAGGTAAAGCCGAAGCAAATTGGGTACTGTTAGATTACGGTGAAGTCATAGTTCACGTTATGATGCCCTCAGAAAGAGAATTTTACGATTTAGAAGCGTTCTGGGGTCATGCCGAACGTGTAGATTTTCAGGCATCCTCAAAGGTGAACCAACATGATTGATTACGAAATATCAAGTTGTCCGGTACCTACCGAACAGCAGCCGCTAAACGAGTACGAACAGTTAAAAAACTCCTGGCTATTTCGCGATTGTAGCCTTTCAATGCGCTCCTATTTAACTAAAATAGCGTGGGTATGGTGTTTATCGTGGATATTAGCCGGGCCAGTCGCTTACTCAAGTTTCCCCCCACATAAATATGCTGCTCAGTTCGTCTTATGTGGCGCAGCAGGAGCAAGTGTAGGAGTAGTTCTGCTTATATTACGTTTGTATTTAGGTTGGTCTTACGTGCGCGATAGACTGGCAAGTGCGGTAATATTTTACGAAGAATCGGGATGGTATGACGGTCAAAACTGGATGAAACCCCAACAAGTTTTAGATCGCGATCGTTTAGTTGCCAACTACGAGATTAAACCGATTATCAAAAGGCTACAAATAACTGCATTATGTTTAGTTATCTTGTTCGCTGCCGGTATGATAACTTGGCAATTACTCTAAATGTTCGTTAAAAGTTATGAGTTAATAGGTAATAACTCACAACTTGTGGCTAAGGATTGGTAATGGCAAAACGAACTCAAGCACCCACAATAGAAGTAAGATTGTTGCGTGAAGGAATTGTTGAATCAAAGCATATAGTCCAAGCCGTACTGTGTGACGAACGAGGACGAGTTCTTTCTGTCGCAGGAAACGCCGAAACAGCTACATTTGCTCGTTCGGCGCTTAAGCCATTTCAAGCCTTGGCTGTAACTAGTACCGGAACTTTGGAACGATATAATCTAAATGACAAAGATTTAGCAATTATTTGTAGTTCCCATGCCGGAAGTATAGAACACGTTAGGCAGGCATTTAATATTCTCTGGCGAGCCGATATAGATCCTAAAGCACTGCAATGTCCGGTTCCTCCCGGTAGTCGCAGCAGCCTGGAATATAACTGTTCTGGAAAACACGCCGGAATGTTAGCAGTTTGCCAGCAGTGTAATTGGCCATTGGCTAATTATTTAGATCGCAAGCACCCGGTACAGCAATTAGTTTTAAATAAAGTATCAGAAATGTTGCGGATGCCCGCAGCAGAATTTATCAGCGCTCATGACGATTGCGGGGTACCCACTTATTTAATGCAGCTTTGTCAAATAGCCACACTTTACGCTCGTTTATCTTCGGGTAATAGTTTGGATATGGAGCGTATTGTCCGTGCCATGACTCATCATCCCCAGATGCTAGCAGGTGAAGGTAAATTTGACACCGAACTAATGAATTTAACTCCAGGAGAACTAATAAGTAAATCAGGAGCCGAAGGATTGCAGTGCATTAGCAGGCTCGGTGAAGGTATGGGTTTAGTAATTAAAGTAATGGATGGAGCCAAAAGAGCAAAATATGCCGTAGCCATTCACTTACTAACTCAACTTGGTTGGATTACCCCCAGCACAGCCGAAGCCCTCGAAGAAAAATTTATGACATTAGCTCAATACAAACGTTTGGAAGTCGTCGGAGAATTATCAATTTTGTAGTTGACAACTTATAGACCATTGGGTTATAGTAATTGTAGACGACGCGGGATAGAGCAGCCTGGTAGCTCGTCGGGCTCATAACCCGAAGGTCAGTGGTTCAAATCCACTTCCCGCTACCAAATAAGATATAAATGAATCCCTACGATTTTCACAATCGTAGGGATTTGTTTGTAGTTGCGCTTCAGCGCCAAAGGTTGGGAAATATTAACGAGCTTTCCGTCTAGCACTATTTGCTAAATATACTAAATACATCCGCATAAAAGACATATAAAACCTCGTTCCAAATTTTATCTCTACACCAAATAATCAATCAAACCAGAAAATCATCAAAAATACTAACCCATCAGTTCATCCCTGTAATTCTTTATTGACAAGATTTTGATATACTCTGGAAAAGAAAAACCATCCATTGTAATTGGGTTAATTTAATCATGGGTTGGAAATTAAAGCGTCCTATTTTAGTGGGAGGAGTAGGTTTATCCTTTACTCTATGGATGTTAGAAAGTTGGCACGATAAAGTCATGGAGTTTGGTGAATTTAGCCTGCTAAGTTTGCTTGCTTTAGGTGGTGGTTTGTGGTTAATCAAACAAAATCTTCCCAAACCTACCGATGAGCAGTTAGATGAAATGGCTATTGACAGAGCCACAGTAGAAAATACCATTGCCACTAGTGCGATCGCCATAGATAAATTAATAGAAGAAGCGGGTGATTGTAGAGAAGCTTTAGGTAAAGCCGCTTTGCTACAGGAAAAAATTCCCCAGCTAGAGAGTGAATTAGATAGAAAAGAAATTAAATTAACTGTTACTGGTGGTAAATCGGTGGGTAAAACCACATTAATTGAAGTTTTGCAGAATCAAAATTTAGCTTGTGTAGAATTTCAAGAGACATCACCATTATTTATTCAAGGTAATTCTGATACTGCTGCTTTAGAAAAAGCTGTAAAATCCGACTTTGTACTGTTTCTTACTAATGGTGATTTGACAGAAACAGAATACCAAAGTTTGCAGCAGTTAAAAGCAGAAAATCAACGATTGATGTTGGTTTACAATAAGCAAGATCGATGTTTAGCGGATGAGCGTGCTAGTGTAAAGAATTCTTTGAAACAGCACTTTGAAAATGTTGCAGCAATAGCAGCTTCCCCCCAACCAATCAAAGTACGCAAGCACCTTGAAGACAATTCCGTCGAAGAATGGATGGAGCAACCAGCACCAGATATTCAAGATTTAAATCTAAAGCTAGATAAAGTATTAGCTCAAAGACAGCAATTGGTATTAGCAACTACGATGCGAAAAGCCAAATTGCTCAAAGCCGAAACCAAAGACTTGTTAAATGGAATTAGAAAATTACGAGCTAACCCAGTAATCGAGCAATATCAGTGGATAAGTGCTGCTGCGGCATTTGCAAACCCAGTACCTGCCCTAGATATACTCGCAACTGCGGCGATTAACGCTCAAATGGTAATGGATTTGGGTGGAGTGTATCAGCAAAAGTTTTCATTAGAGCAAGCAAAAACCGTTGCTGGTGAAATGGGAAGCTTGATGTTAAAACTCGGTTTAGTCGAACTTTCTACCAAAACAATTAGTACAGTATTAAAAAGTAACGCCGTTACCTTTGTCGCTGGTGGAGTTGTGCAAGGTGTAAGTGCAGCTTATTTAACCAGAATTGCCGGTTTAGCTTTAATAAAATACTTCGAGCAGCAGGAAATTGCTGCAAATTCTGGAAGCGAATTTAATTTAGAGAAATTCGGACAAAATTTACAGCAAGTGTTTGCTCAAAATCAGCAAGTGGTATTTTTGCAAAGTTTTGTGAAGCAAGGTGTGAAGCGTTTATTGCCAGAATCTGAGAAAGTTGTTGCAATTGAGAATGCAGCAATTTAATTTTTTCAATTCAAATATTAATTTCAATATTAATGTAGAGACGTAGCACTGCTACGTCTCCTTGTTTTTGTTTACCGATGTAAATTCAATAAAATATTCAGCAGTAATATAATCTTGCTGCATTGCCATATTGAAAATCTTATTAACAAAGCTATTCATTATTTTGACAACTTGAGATAAACGTAAATTACAAGATTTATATTTACCCGTACCCAGAAAAGTATATTCACAAATTACTTCATCTTTATCTTGAATTGGATAAAATATTAAATCTAAATAGCTACCAAAGGTTATATTAGCTTTATTGCCAGTAGCAACTTGAGTAATTTGTTCGTGCCATCTATCTTCCAAAGCATCAAGAATATCGTGATATAGATGTAAAATTACTTTTTCATCACCTATTTCTAATAAAACATTGCGATTGTTGTAAAAACAATACCGCTTTAAACCGATTTCAAAATCTGTATATTCATTTAGTTCATCTTTTGGAGCATCGTAAAAATTATTTTTTCTCAAATCTTGTAATTGAATATTAAAATTTAGATAATTATCCATAGCAAATATTTGTATTGCCCATTTATTTCCAACTTTCTTCAACTAATAGCAAGAAAATATACAGAAGAGAGCCAGCAGTCATTCCTATTAAAAATATTTGAGGTAATGCATTCCAAATAAATGTTTTACCTTCTAAAGTAATTGTGATATATGTGAATATCGTCAGAACAACTGGAATACCGAAAACAAATAAAATTCCATTTCTTAAGATTGTCCAAATTGTTTTTTTCTCTTTTAAATATTGATTTTCCCAATGGTTACTTCTTGGTTTATAAAATGGTAATCTTATTATTCTTGCTATCGATGCAAATACGATGTCAAATAGGTGAATTACTAACCCACTGAACATACTTGCTCCCATAAATGTAGCACTTATACCTATGGAAACGCCTATATAACCCCAAAATTCTCTATTTAATGCAGGTTTATGTAAAACCGGATAAGTTACCATTTCCTCTAACCAATTTAAAGAAGTTGGTTCTTTTTGGTTAAGTGGAAAAAACAATAAATTAAAGAATAAAAATAGAATAAAAACTGTTGCTCCCACTACAAACCATCTTTGCCAAAAATTATCATTCCTTCGCTTCATAAAAAATGACCTCTGTTATTTTTCATAAACTTTTGTAATTTTCATCTTAGGCTTATAGGAAAATATTGACTACATATTTAATCACATTTGCGACATTAATAAAAATACGTTTGCTCGTTACAATATAAATATTAGTATTTATAATTAAAATTTAATCAAAATTGCAGATTAGTAGTATTGATATCTTGCATTTGTTTTAATTTTTTTAGTTAAGTTATTAAGGCTTGCTGAATAAACATAAAAAGTATATGTAATCTCGGATGGTACGTTAAACGTATGAAAAAATATCGTTAAAATCATATATAGTCATGCGTTTAACACACCCTACAAGAAAAAATCGAATTTTAATTAATTTGTAGGGTGTTTTATGGCGCGATTAATAATTCCGATGACAAAGAAATATATTTATTTCGCCCCTAACGCACCGTTTTTATATGTTAATCCCGGATGGTGCGTTAAACGTATTAAAAATTATCGTAAAAATCAAATATAATCATGCGTTTAACACACCCTACAAAATAAATGAAACATTAATTCAAGAAAATTTTCCAAAATAAACGCCCAAAATATCAAAAATAGTATTAACCTACTTATGGAAAAGAGAAAATCATAATTAGTATAAAAAACGATGGCAGCAGAACATTCCGATATTGATATTGCGCCATTTATCGATCATTCGTTGCTTCATCCTACAGCTACTCAACAACAGCTTGAGCAATTGTGTCAAGAAGCAGATAAATATCATTTTGCGTCGGTTTGCATTAGCCCTACTTGGGTGCGTTTAGCAGCAGAATTATTACATAATAAACAGCCGAAAGTCTGTACTGTAGTTGGGTTTCCTACTGGTGCGACTACTTCAGCAGTGAAGCTGTATGAAGCGCAAGAAGCAGTAGAAAACGGTGCAACTGAATTAGATTTAGTAATAAATTTGGGTTGGTTGAAGGCTGGTAAAACTGAGGAAATTCACCGCGAAATTTCATCGATTTGCGAAGAAACTGGGCAAGTTATCAAAGTTATTTTGGAAACTAATTTATTAACCGATTCCGAGAAAAAACTGGCTGCTGAAGTATCAATGGATGCAGGTGCGGCGTTTCTGAAAACTAGTACTGGTTGGAATGGTGGTGCAACAGTAGCAGACGTAAGGCTTTTAAAGGAAGTAGCGCAAGATAGAGTTGAAATTAAAGCTTCTGGGGGTATTCGCACTGCTGACCAAGCTTTAGAATTAATATTGGCAGGTGCTACCAGGTTAGGTACTTCTAGAGGTGTTGATTTACTTCGTCAGCGGGAAGAAAGTTAGGAGTTAGGAGTTAGGAGTTAGGAGTTAAGAGTTAGGAGTTAGGAGTTAAGAGTTAGGAGTTAGGAGTTATGAGTTAGGAGTTAGTTATATAATGATTCTTCTTGTCCCCATGTTTCCCCATTTCCCCCTTCATTACTAGCAACTAACAACTAACAACTAGCAACTAACAACTAACAACTAACAACTAACCACTATCAACTATCAACTAACCATTAATGAGTAGAACCTACAAAGCGACTGGTATTAATTTGAAAGCGACTGCGTTTGGCGAATCCGATCGGATTGTGACAATTTTGACGCGGGAGTTTGGGTTGATTCGAGCTACTGCCCCAGGCGCTCGCAAGCATCTTTCTAGTCTTGGCGGTAGAAGCGGGATGTTTGTGGTAAATCAATTACTGATTGCAAAAGGACGAAGTATCGATAAAATTACCCAAGCACAAACTATCAAAACTTATCCTGGTTTGGGAGGTGATTTGGGTAAATTGGCAGCTTCTCAATATTTGGCGGAAATTGTACTTGCTCAGGCTTTAAGCGAATTTCCTCAAGATGATTTATTTGAGCTTTTCAACGAACATTTGGCTCGTTTGGAAAAGTTACCATTACACCGAGGTGTTTTAGCATATCTGGTGCATGGTGTTTTTCAACTTTTAGATTTGGCTGGTTTAAAACCTCAAGTTGAAGCTTGCTGTTTAACAGGGAATCGGGTAAAGCCAGATTTTGATAACCCTAAAGCATTGACGGCTTTTAGTCTTGATGCGGGTGGTGTGGTTTCGATATCGGCTTGGGAAAATCTGCGAACAAAAGCAGAAAAAGCCAGAAGAATTGAAGAAAACAATTTGGTACAGGCTTCTGTTGCTAAAGAATCTGGTGGAGTTTATTCTTCTATCCAAAATGAAAATTCTTCCTCCCAGATATACGAAACCATTGTTCATGAAGAAGAATTACCGCCTTTGCTGCGTCGTTTGAGTGCTTCGGAACTAAGTTTATTACAGCAGCTACCGCAATGGTCGATAATAGAAGAAACTGCGATCGATGAAGACTGGCTATATGTTGAACGTTTGCTAAGACAATATGCTCAGTATCATTTTGGTCGTTCAATTCGTTCGGCAGCTTTAATAGATTCTTTTTTTGCTATAACTCATAGCTGAGTTTAAACAATCTGTAAAGATATTTCAGGTTTTTGCGGCATTATGCCAAAAAAAAGATTTTAAAAGCCAATAAGCTGGTATTTTTTGGTTAGTACCATTATTATTTTTGTTCAATTAAATTAACCACGCTTTCACAAGTCCACCATAAAGTAAATTAGAACTACAAACGAAATGTCAGCAGGAGACGTTTCTAAAAACGATAGAAATAACAAAACGCCAATGTCGGAAATACTTAAATCCGACACTAATAAACCTTGGGAAAATCAAAATAAAAATGGTTTAAATTCCCATAAAGACAGTAAAAATGAGCTTGAAGAAAATCCGCAAGCTGCTGTCAAGCTTACTCACAAATCCGATTTATCTGTAGAAAAAAATGAAAAAAACAAAGTAAATACAAATCAACAAGGTTTTTTACCTGTTTTAACAAATACCAATTTTCTCGCTTTATGGGGTGGACAAGTTTTTTGTCAGCTCGCAGATAAAGTGTATTTAGTTCTGATGATTGCTTTGATAAATACTCAGTTTCAGTCTGAGGGAAGCAGCATTAGCGGTTGGGTATCGGCTTTGATGATGACTTTTACCATTCCTGCAGTACTATTTGGTTCTTTAGCGGGAGTATTTGTTGATAGATGGATGAAAAAACAGGTGCTGGTGTCAACTAATATTTGGCGCGGCATTTTAGTTTTAGGAATTGTTCCCCTGCTCTGGTTGGCAAAGGATTGGCAGGATGTAAACAATATTCCGGCTGGTTTCTTAATAATTTTGGCAGTAACTTTTTTGGTTTCCACCTTAACCCAGTTTTTCGCACCAGCAGAGCAAGCTGTAATTCCTTTGATAGTAAAACCGCATAATTTACTGTCAGCGAATTCGCTTTACACTACAACGATGATGGCATCAGTAATTGTCGGATTTGCCATCGGAGAACCACTTTTATCAGCCGCAGATGCTTTATGGCTACAATTTGGCGGTAGTGGTGAATTAGGAAAAGAAATCTTAGTTGGTGGATCTTATATTGTTGCCGGATTGATTTTACTGTTGATAACAACGAATGAAAAACCCCAAGAAAAACAAAAAGAATCCAACCATATTTTCTCTGACTTAAAAGATGGTTTCGTATATTTGGGTAAAAATCATCGTCTTCGCAATGCTTTGATTCAACTGATAATTTTGTTTTCGGTTTTAGCTGCATTAACCGTATTAGCAGTGCGTATTGCAGAAGTTATACCTTCAATTACAGCCGAGCAATTTGGCTTTTTACTTGCATCTGGTGGTGTTGGTATTGCCCTTGGTGCAATATTATTAGGTCAATTTGGTCAACATTTCTCAACTTCGGGCTTAAGTTTGGCTGGCTCAATGGGAATAGCTCTTTCCCTGGCTGGTTTGGCAATATTTACTAACCAGTTATGGACTGTACTTTCTTTAATAGGTTTCTTAGGATTGTCTGGTGCATTAGTTGGTATTCCATTGCAAACTGCCATTCAAACCGAAACCCCAACTAAAATGCATG
>JBCCLY010000076.1:0-10016 GCA_039026655.1 Cyanobacteria bacterium P01_C01_bin.38
AAGGTCGTGCTGTAGGAGTGGCTCACTATTTACTAGGTGGCATTGTCGTCACTTGGGCATTCTTCCATGCAAGAATTCTTTCGTTAGGCTAACAAGCATCAATAGTTAGGAGTTAGGAGTTAAAAGTTAGGAGTTAGGAGTTAGGAGTGAAGAGTTAAGAACAAGATTGAAATAATGGTAGTTTTGAGAAAAAAGTTAGAAAGTAATAGCTTAAAACTTGCAACTCTGAATTAACTATTTATCAATTCATAACTCATAACTCATAACTCATAACTCATAATTCATAACTCATAACTCATAACTCATAACTCTAAATTTATTAAATGGCTCTCATGTCAGAGGATTTATAAAACCTATGGCAACAAAATTTCCAAAATTTAGCCAAGACCTCGCACAAGACCCGACTACGCGTCGGATTTGGTATGCGATCGCGATGGGTAATGATTTTGAAAGCCACGATGGGATGACCGAAGAGAATCTTTATCAAAAGATTTTCGCTACTCATTTCGGTCACTTGGCAATCATTTTCTTATGGGCATCCAGCTTAAATTTCCATGTCGCTTGGCAAGGCAACTTTGAACAGTGGATTAAAGATCCTCTTCACATCAGCCCTATCGCTCACGCGATTTGGGACCCTCATTTTGGTAAACCAGCGATAGACGCATTTACTCAAGGTGGCGTAGATTATCCGGTAAACATTGCTTACTCCGGTGTTTACCACTGGTGGTACACCATCGGGATGCGGACAAACAACGACCTTTATTCTGGTGCGTTGTTGCTATTGTTGTTAGCTGCTCTATTCCTGTTTGCAGGTTGGTTGCATTTACAACCCAAGTTCCGCCCCAGTCTTTCCTGGTTCAAGAGTGCTGAACCCCGTTTAAACCACCACTTGTCTGGTTTGTTCGGTGTTAGTTCCTTGGCTTGGACTGGTCACTTGGTACACGTGGCAATTCCCGAATCTCGTGGACAACACGTAGGTTGGGATAACTTTCTTAGCACCCTACCTCACCCAGCAGGTTTACAGCCCTTCTTCACCGGAAATTGGGGCGCATACGCAGCTAATCCCGATACTGCCAACCATATATTTGGGACATCAGAAGGTGCTGGTACAGCAATTCTTACCTTCCTTGGTGGATTCCATCCTCAAACTGAATCGCTGTGGTTGACCGATATGGCTCATCACCACTTGGCGATCGCGGTAATCTTTATTGTTGCCGGTCATATGTACCGGACAAACTTCGGAATTGGTCACAGTATCAAAGAAATGCTTAATGCTAAGGAATTCTTTGGCATTAAAACTGAAGGACAATTTAACTTACCCCATCATGGGTTGTATGACACCATCAACAATTCACTGCACTTCCAGTTGTCCTTAGCATTGGCAGCATTAGGAACAATTACTTCCTTGGTAGCGCAGCATATGTACGCCTTGCCGCCCTACGCATTTATTGCCAGGGATTACACAACACAGGCAGCGCTGTACACTCACCACCAGTACATTGCGGTATTCTTAATGACTGGTGCCTTTGCCCACGCGGCAATCTTCTGGGTACGTGACTACGACCCAGAGCAGAACAAAGGCAACGTATTAGACCGTGTATTGAAGCATAAAGAAGCGATTATCTCGCACTTAAGCTGGGTATCCCTTTTCTTAGGTTTCCATACCTTGAGTCTATACGTACACAACGATGTAGTTGTTGCATTCGGTACACCTGAAAAGCAGATTTTGATTGAGCCAGTATTTGCTCAATTCATTCAAGCTGCTCACGGTAAAGTCTTGTATGGCATGGATACATTGTTATCCAACTCAGACAGTATTGCATCCACAGCAGGTGCTGCTTGGTTGCCAGGATGGGTAGATGCCATCAATAACACCACAAACTCGCTATTCTTAACCATTGGTCCTGGCGACTTCTTGGTACACCACGCCTTCGCGTTGGCAATTCATACCACCGTATTAATCTTGGTTAAAGGTGCTTTGGATGCTCGTGGTTCCAAGTTAATGCCCGACAAAAAAGACTTTGGTTATGCATTCCCTTGCGACGGTCCCGGACGTGGCGGTACTTGTGATATCTCCGGTTGGGACTCCTTTTACCTAGCATTATTCTGGTCATTAAATACAGTGGGATGGGTAACGTTCTACTGGCATTGGAAACATCTGGGTATATGGCAAGGAAACGTAGCTGCATTTAACGAGTCATCAACCTATCTGATGGGTTGGTTCCGAGATTACTTGTGGAACTATTCAGCATCATTGATTAACGGTTACAACCCCTACGGCATGAATAACCTGTCCGTCTGGGCATGGATGTTCCTCTTCGGACACCTTGTTTGGGCAACCGGCTTCATGTTCCTCATCTCCTGGAGGGGTTACTGGCAAGAATTGATTGAAACACTTGTTTGGGCACACGAGCGCACACCTCTAGCGAACCTAGTTCGTTGGAAAGACAAGCCCGTTGCAATGTCCATCGTTCAAGGTCGTTTAATTGGATTAGCTCACTTTACTGTAGGTTACGTCCTCACATATGGCGCGTTCCTGATAGCCTCAACGGCGAGTAGGGTATAGGCGGCTAGCCTTTAACGAAGTAAGTAACTTGTTGAAAGCGAAAAATCCCTCATCGGAAGGTGGGGGATTTTTTGTGTAGGTTTATGGAGTTATCTAAAACCGGGCGGTTGAAACCGCAGCTACACAAGCAAAGTCCGCCTGCGCGGACTAAATATTTGTAGGTTGGGTTAGACACGAAAATAAATTTCGCTTGTAACGGCAATTGATGAAATCGTGTCGTAACCCAACATTGCAATCGCGAACAAACCAACATGAATTTTCCAAATTACTATAGATAAGAAACAATATAATGTTGGGTTAGATTACTTCAATTATTAGTGAAAAAGTACATCTTTTCCTGCATCTAACCCAACCTACAAACTACAAACTTATGCAACTTGACACAGTACGAATTTTTGTTTCGGATGTAAATCGCTCTAAGCCATTTTATAAAGATGTGCTTGGCTTAAACTTAGAAGCTGATTGCTCTGAGAACAGATTTCTTGTATTTCGTACAGGTTCTGTAACAATAGTGGTTGAAAATTCAGAACCTTCGGATGAGACAACTGGAGAAAGGAAACTGTTAAAGTTAAGTAAAATGCTTTAAATTGAGGAGAAAATCTTGTCAGATCAATTTCAAAATACCGAACCATATTTAAACTATATTTTACAAACTGATTTATTAGAAACACCAAATCTGACAATGAAGGTAGTCACAGAATCTCCTGCCGATGGTGTTTCTTACCAAGAAAGCTATTCGGACCCCTGTTTAGTTATCAACTTTGGAGCGCAACTATCAAATTTTGAAGTTGAAGGAGATAAAAAGCATGGCTATCAAGGTCCGGTAATTCCAGGTGATTTTTCTTTTCTACCTCCTGAGACAATATTAGAAGGTTGCTATCAAGGGAATCAATTGTGCTATGCCTACATAATGTTTCCAAAAGAACGTTTGAATCCTCTATATAGCGAAGAAATATTAATAATGCAGAGCGATTCGTTAATTAAACAATTTGCTCAAGCAATTTATTCTCAAGCAAATCGTAACGACCCAGATATTATTCTTTATCGAGAAAGCATTTTGGAAGCTTTGATTCAACATTTGCAACTCGTTCATTTAGGCGCACAAATATCAAATTTTAAACCATTACCCAATCTGGAAAGACTTGAAAGTTATATTCAGCAAAACCTCGCTCAAAAACTAACTGTTACCGAACTAGCTTTGCTCGAACAAACTACAGCTCAATCTTTGCAAAAAGCAGTGCGGAAACAATACTGTCAATCTGTATATGAATGGGTTACTAATCTTCGCTTGGAGCGCTCATTAGAACTTTTGCGCGGTACTTCTCTTAATCTGGCAACTATTGCGATTGAATGTGGTTTTGCTAACCAATCACACTGGACTCGTCTATTTCGTCGCAAATTCGGCATTACTCCAGGGAAAGTCCGTCATAGTTAATTCAAACTCATCGAATCGTACTAAAAATTTATTCAATCGTGATATACACGACGAAACAAACTTTATAAAAATTAAACAAAGTTAATGTCAATTACTCATATAAATGAAAAATGTCAGATATTCGGGATAAAACAGTCATAATTACTGGTGTTTCTTCTGGCTTAGGTCGTGCTTTAGCCCAGAAGATTTTAGAAAAGGGTGGTCGTGTCGCTGGTACGTTTCGCAATAAGTCACAGATGAGTGAATTTGAAGCAGTTGCTCCGGGACGTGCAGTTGCTTTGGAAATGGATATCACCAATCCCGCACAAATAAAAGCTGGAGTTGAAAAAGCGATAGCAACTTTTGGTCGTATCGATGTGTTAGCTAACAACGCTGGTCATGGTTTAGTTGGAGCAATTGAAGAAACTAGCGAGCTGGAAGCTCAAAGAATGCTCGATATCAATTTTATGGGTAGTTTACGCGTTATTCGCGCTTTATTACCTCAGATGCGTCAACAAAAAAGCGGTCACATAATTAACTATTCGGCTATAGGTGGTTTTACAGGCTTTCCCGGTCTTGGAGTTTATAGTGCAGCCAAAGCAGCAGTAGATATTATGGGTGAAGCCTTAGCCGGAGAAGTCAAACCCTTGGGAATCAATGTCACAATTTTAACTATTGGCATATTTCGTACCGATTTTGCAGGTCGTTCTTTACAACATACAGAGCAGATATTGGATGCTTATAAAGCAACACCCGCAGGCAAATTTCGAGGATTTATTAGCAATCTTGCGGGAAATCAGCCCAACGACCCAGAACTTGCGGCTGAAGCTATGATTAAACTTATTGAATCGGAGCAGCCACCATTACATTTAGCATTAGGTAATGATGCAATAAAAACGATCAATACCAAAATTGAGCAATTACAAGAAGATATTAAAGCCTGGGAAAAAATTTCCACCTCAACAGCTTTTTCTCAGGTTAAATAAATCAATAAAAATTATCCCTAAGAAATCATGAATTCAAACAGACGTAAATTCCTCGGAGCAATTGGAGCAACGGGTTTGGTAGGGTCTATTGCTGCTACTCAAAAAGTTATAAATGCTCAAGAAAATGCTCAATCTCAACCCGTATCAAAAGCACCTTCAAATTCTAAAAAAGAACTAGCTGGCAAAGTGGCTATTGTTACTGGAGCAAGAGCCAATTTAGGACGTGCTTTTTCCGAAATATTAGCCAAACATGGTGCAAATGTTGTAGTCCATTATCATCGCGAATCAACGCGAGACCAAGCGCAAGAAACTGCGCGTTTAGTGGAAGCTCAAGGTGCAAAAGCTGTTTTAGTACAGGGAGATTTAGGTAAAGCTGAGATAGTAAAGCGAACATTTGATGCTGCTATCAAAAACTTTGGACGTTTGGATATTCTGGTTAACAACGCAGGAGCTATTGTTAAGAAACCTATTGCTGAAATTACCGACGAAGAAATCGACCGCATGATAAATATCAATACTCGCGGTACTTACTTATGTACGCGGGAAGCAGCCCGTCGTATTTCAGACAACGGACGTATTATATTAATATTGGTACTACACTCTTAGCTGCATCAGCACCTAACTATACTGCTTACGCTGGTAGCAAAGCCGTGATGGAGGAACTAACTCGCATGAGTTCCAAGGAATTAGGCAGTCGTGGTATTACAATCAATACTATCGCTCCAGGACCTTTGGATACACCTTTCTTCCATGCTCAGGAAACACCTCAATCAACCCAGAGATTAGCAAGTCTTGCTGTAGCAAATCGTATCGGTAAGATTGAAGATGTTGTTCCTCTGGCAGAATTCCTTGCTTTACCTAGTTCCCAATGGATCACCGGACAGACTTTGTGGATTAACGGTGGTTTCCTGACTCGATAAGACAAATTAGATTCAAAATCAGAAGATAAGACATAATTTTTGGTAAGAGCGAGCAATCGCTCTTATCTATTGGCTTTGAAAAACTGATAAAAATATAATTTATTTAAAAACCGATACATCTCTTCAGTTTGTAGGTTGCGTAAGACACGTTAGCGTTAGCGTTCACCGCGCTTGTGCGGCGAGCGCGTCTCCCAGAGAAAGATAGCGTGTCCGGAGGCGAAACAAATTAATTATTAGAAAAAAGCATACCTTTTCCTGCGCCTAACCCAACCTACAAAATAAAAAATAATATCTAATGATAAACTTTTAATTTATAACCCGCGCAGGCGGGTTTTGCCTGTGTAGCAGCGGTTTCAACCGCCAGATTATTGAAACCAAAACAATCAATCAACCTCCCCCCCTACTACTCAACAAATTACGGCGCAACATACTTAGGAGACAGCCTTAATCTAATCAAAAAAATCCCAGAAGACAGCATAAATTTAATCGTAACTTCTCCACCATTCGCGCTGACTCGCAAAAAAGAATACGGCAACGAAAGCGCGGATAAATATATAGAATGGTTTCTACCTTTCGCTTATGAATTTAAAAGAGTACTTACAGAAGACGGCTCTTTTGTATTAGATTTGGGCGGCGCTTATCTTCCCGGTAATCCGATTCGCACTATTTACCAATACGAGCTTTTAGTAAAACTATGTAAGGAAGTCGGCTTTTATCTTGCTCAAGAATTTTATCATTACAATCCTTCTAGATTACCAACTCCCGCAGAATGGGTAACTATTAGACGTATAAGAGTTAAAGATTCAGTAAACGTAGTTTGGTGGTTATCAAAAACTCCTCATCCTAAAGCTGATAACCGAAAAGTTTTAAAGCCTTATAGCAAAAGTATGAAAAATTTGCTGAAAAAAGGTTATAAGGCAAAATTACGTCCCAGCGGACACGATATTTCCGATAAATTCCAGAAGGATAATAAAGGGGCAATTCCACCAAACTTGTTAGAAATTGCTAACACCGAATCCAATAGCGCTTATATGCGACGCTGCAAACAAGCAGGAATCAAACCTCATCCAGCGCGTTTCCCCCGTGGTTTTGCGGAGTTCTTCATCAAATTTTTAACAGATGAGGGCGATATTGTATTAGATCCCTTTGCAGGTTCTAATACAACAGGCTTTGTTGCGGAAACTTTACGACGGAATTGGATGTCTTTTGAAATTAATGAAAATTATTTAAGAGGAAGCAAATATAGATTTGAGGATAGCGAAATTGAGTAAATTTTAGAGGATTTACATCCTACAATATTTACAATTTTGCCTGCGCTTTGCAAGCTAGTACTTAATAGCTATTTTATTTTCTAAGTATTTCTGACCAAGAGTTTCAGTCTACTTTATTTGTCATGAGTTACTAGCCTCGGAATTAATCCCAAGGTGGTTATCAAAGCAATTTGCAATAGTACAAAACATCAAGTATTACTAAAATTTAGCTTCTCTAAATCTTCTTAAAAAGAGATTTGAAAAAATTATGAATTAGTTCGCAGTTAAAGTAACTGCGCTTTTTTGTGATTATTTTTGATACACAAATTACATATTTGTGGATATACTTATGTAGATTTGCCCAAATAAATCACGTAATTGTAAAAACTTCATCAAGTCTCCGAGTATACCGAAATATCTTCCTACAAAATTTAATAAATCCAGTAAAAAGTCGCTTTACATCGCTATAAGATGTATTTAAAAATAATAAATAGAATAATTTAGCTTTCATTAGAATTTTCGTCAATTCAGTAGGAAGGCTGCCGTTATTAAAGTAAGCAGGGAGGAAACAAAAAAATTAGATGAGAGACTTTTATTTACTGGCAGCGAGCTTGTTAATCGGATTGACGGTACCAACATCAGCTTTACCACAGCTATCAGCACTCACACCAGAACATTATCAGCTTTTATTAAATCGCAAAGATGGTTGGCAACGAAAGAAATTAGAAGATACAGCTTCTGCGTCAGACTCTGTACCCCAAAGCTTTTCAGCACCACCACAGTCTTCTTATAATCCTCCTCCTCAACCTGTAAGAAGAAGATTAATTTCTGGAAGCCAGCTTTATCACAAAAGACTAGCAGCTTTAAAAGCAGGTTATATTTATACCCGTTTAGCTAACGATAAGCTGCAATCGCTATTAATTACTAGAAGAAAGCCGAAATTAACATATCAAGATTGGAAAAGATTGTTAGCCTTAGAAGCCAGAGCAATGACTAAAGGGCAGGGAAACAATCGTTTAAGTATTATGCTAGGTGATTCTCTGAGTTTATGGTTTCCTACTAATGGACTTCCCAATGGAAAATTATGGTTAAACCAGGGCATCTCAGGTGATACTTCCACTGGAATACTTAGAAGACTATCTGCATTTTCTTCCACAAAGCCAGAAGTAATTTATATTATGGCTGGAGTTAACGATTTAAGAAAAGGTACTTCAGATAAAGTTATTTTGAGCAATCATCGTCGAATAGTTCGTCGTTTGAAGATTACTCATCCTAGTAGTCATATTATTATTCAGTCAATATTACCAACTCGTCGCCCAAAAATTCCTAACACTCGTATCCGCAATCTCAACGCGCAATTAGCACGTATTGCCAAAGAAGAAGGAGTTAATTACGTAAATATCCACAAATGGTTTACTGATTTTAAAGGCGATTTACGACAAGAATTAACTACCGATGGCTTGCACTTAAGTTTAAATGGGTACGAAGTTTGGCAAGCTGCAATTGAGCAAATAGAAAAAAAACTCGCTATTTCTAAAGCTGTAGTAAATTTGGAATAATTTATTTTAGATTTTAGATTTTAGATTTTAGATAATTAATTCGGTTGTAGAGACGTAAAATTTTACGTCTCCTGACATTTGCAAAGTTCGTAGTTGCGCTTTAGAGCCTCATATTCTGGCATCCGGAGGCGCTAAAGCGCAACTACAAACTAACTATTGCGGATTTGTCGGCACTACCACTGCTGGAGCATTAGAACTTCTTGCCGGTTTTGCCGGTACTACTACAGGTTTACTTGGTTTTTTCGCGGGTTTCAATTTAACGCTATTCTTTGGAGATGAGCTATCGTTACGAGAATCTCTGACTCTTCTAAGTCTTTCTACTAAAGATGGTGAAGGAACTACTTTTACTTTTTTAGGTGGAGTTACTTTCTTAGGTTTAGTGGTAGTGCTACGTCGTCTTTGCGATGCTCCTGAAGTATTGCTTCTCTTCGGAGACTTGCGTTTTGTCGATTGGCTTGAAGACTGACTCGAAGTTGATTTCTTTGGTGTCGTCTTAGAAGGTGAACTTGTTTTTGTAGTTGAAGATTTTTTACTAGTTGAGCTACTACTTGAAGTAGTACTGCTGCGTCTGCGTCGTTTTGGATTATAACTTGCGGCCGATCTATTTCTTATTCTAGTTCTTTTTCTAATTCTTCTTCGCTTTTTAGGTGCTAGGCTTGGAGGTGTTTTTTCTTGTTTAGCCTCTTGTGTTTCTTGAGGCGAAGGTGAAGCAGAAGGTGAAGATGAAGGTGAAGACGAAGGTAAAGGCAATTCTAAACTAGGTAATACTTCGGCTGCTGCTTCATTAACTGGTGCTACTTTTGGCTGTCTTTCGGCAGTTGAAGCAATTTTGGTCAGCCCAAAACCTAATGTAACGCCAAAAATTGCTACACCCGCACTAATTAAAGCTCTAGGTGAAGGTACTTTATTAAACCAAGGTTTTTGTGCGTCGGTAGTTGATTCTTCATTGACTGACGCAGGTGAAACATAAGGATTCTCTACCGCTACGGGAGGCGGTGCAGTTGGTGGTTCGTAATCCTGAGTGGATAAATCAATTGTTGCTACCCCATGAGTCGCTACTGGTTTAATTACGGTTCTTCTTACCATATCCGGTAGTAAATCTAACCATTCTTCTATGGTTTGCGGACGAAAACGCGCTTCTACCGCCATACCTCGCATTACGGCTTGATTTACAGATGCACTCAAATGCGGTTGTAATTCGCGAGGAGAAGGCATTTTTTCCTTATCCCGTAATAATACCGGCATTGGAACCTGCGCCGTCAACAATGCGTACAGTGTAGATGCCAAACCGTATACATCAGTAGCTGGCGATCGCCTTGCA